>CAZPFM010000062.1:0-8874 GCA_964585845.1 uncultured Bacteriovorax sp. | reverse complement strand
GAAAAGATATTCAAAAACATCTCTTAAAGCCTTTTCCAGAAGATTTTAAGAAAATCTCCGGGACGAGCGAGAGAGGGATCATCAAAATTTATTCCTAGGCCTGTGTCGTGGAAAAACTTGGCATTCCCTGGACCATTTGAATTCCATCTTCCCCAGATGCGAAGTCCATCACGCTCTAAATTTGGCTTTAAGCGCTCGAGAACCAGGTATTCTGGCGTCTCATTATTATCTTCCCAGTACCGGAAAAGAACCTGATAAAAAACCATGTAAGTGGCAGTTGTGCAGTAAGAAGGGGTGGCCTCTTTAGGATCAAGATTGAGTTTTGAATTGGACTCATCATTCCAGAAAAAAGCATCCCGAAGCTTTTTGACGGGTCTGGAAGTGAGCTCATATCCACCGGCCTTAGGCATTTGTTCAATCGCCTTAAGAACCCAGGAATTGTAATCCGTCTGGGCGCTGGAAAGGGTGGAGATGAAAAGACTGGAGAGAAGGATGAGAGTTTTCATAAGCGTCAGTATAAAACTGACGAAAGGTCTTTAGATAGACGCAGAGCCTCTTAAGCTGCGTCCTTCCAAGGCCTTGTGATCTTTTTCTTTTCTTTTTCCTGATCCTCTTTTTCCTTCATGACCTTCCTGACGGATTTTACACCCTCAGTAAAAAGCCCCAGGATCACGTAGCATCCTACGATGGAAACGATGGCAACAAAGAGACAAACAAAAATAAAAGGATCGATTTGATTCACGGTTTTGCTATCGGATCAAAATCCAGGAGAGATAACCAAATTTTTTAAATTTTCCTGGAGCTGCGAAATTTTCAGTTGTTTATAAATTTATTTTTTTGTGGGGACTTTGCTTCGACTAGCCGGCTTCTTCGAAACGGATTTTCTCGATCGGCCGGTAGCGCTCGATGATCTCGTTGAGAATCCCCTTGCAGCCGACTCCCAACATAGAGTTCCGGATAAAAAGAGAAGCCCCTGTCGAAAGAGAAACCTCTGAACTTACGGAATGAATGGGAGCAGAGCCTGCGTTTTGATGAAGAAAATTTCTCACATCAATTTTACAGAATTTCCAGAACTCATCATGAAGAGTATTCATCATAAGTTCATCCACATTGTATCCCTGCCAGATAAAGCGATTGAGAACTTTGTACATCTCAGAAAGGGTGTAGAAGTCTTTCTTTGAATCCACCCGGAGCTCAATTTCTTTCATTAGAGTGTTGTTTAAAAGTGCTTCCAGGATTTTCAGATAGGAAAAGGCAACAGAACTCAGTTTCTGCTGATACTGAGCATCTTTTTCATGGAGATTAGCAAAGAGATCTTCCGCCCATATAATTTTTTTCTTTAAAAGATCCGGTAGTTTCTCAAAGGATGAGCGGGGAATGGTGTAAGCGACCTGTGAGTGATGAACGATATCCTGATCGAGAAGTGGATTCTCAAGAAGGATCCGTTTTTGATCTTTGTATTTTTTAAAATACATCTCTGAGGATAGGTCATCGACGATTAGAGGATAACGGAGTCCCGGAAGATAGGGATTCAAAGTGCGATGATCGCCGGAGGAGAGCTTTGCGATCTGATCTTTCGTCGCACAGGGATGATCACAAATGAGATCCATATCTCTTATCTTAAACCAAATCTCAACGTCTTCAGTTTCATAAATGGAGAGAGTCTCTGAAGGCTTTGGCCGTTTGGTGGTGACTTCTTCAACCTTGGCGACCCAGAAGAAGTTAAAATCTGAAATGAAAAGGTGGGTATCCCGGTGGGAACGCTTATTTTCAAAGACGATACTCTTATATTGTTCAACATTCAGGGCCTGATTCTTATCAGTCTTTTTGATTTTACCCCAGTAGAGGTGAGCCTTCTGGTCTCCGGCTTCCACTCGTTGTTTTAAAAGCTGATGAAACTCATGGGCCTGAGTGAGGAATTTCTCCGTCGGCTTTAAGAGCGGATTGAAGACCGTAAAGAAGTGAAGATTATGTTTCATGGGAAAGCCTTTTCTAATTGAAGGCTTATCGACGAATGCTGAAGAGGCTTGAATAGAAAAAGAGGGAACCCACCATTATTCCCCCTTTGCCGAGAAAAAATGTCAGCTTTGAGGATTTTTGGGAGTCAGGAGGATTTTCACAACGCCCTAAACTATTGAATTTTTGAAGGCCAAAAGAGGGGACGTATGATCACAGTCCTAAGGGAAACCCATGACCGAAGGGAGGAACGTAAGCACTAAATTCGAGAATGGACAGTTCTATCTGCGATCCAAAAGACAAGGCCACCGAATGGTGGCCTTCGTATTTAAAGACCGATCATGATTTGTTCATCAGGGTTGATCCGCTTCCAGACAGCACGGATGTTCTCCTCTGTGAGCTTTCTTCTCCAGACTCTGACATCTTTAATCTCACCGGCCACATAATGACTGGTTCCATCTTCCTCAGCTCCAAGAGTCACTGAAACGCTATCGGTATCGGAGGTTGTCTTGCCACGGAAATTCACAGCGCCCTTAGTAGGGATGCGAACTCCATCAACGTAAAAAATCATCTCATCATTAGCATAGTCGATGGATAGAAAGATGTGATGCCACTTCTCTTTTTCAATCACCGACTTTGTCATCACCATCTGCTCAGGCCCCTGATCCAGAGCACGGGCGATCCCGGCAAGCTTTCCGTTTGGGTAAATCCGAATGGCCGCCCGGGACTTTTTTCCTTCAAAGGATCTCCCTCCAGTTGAAAAGGAGAGGATATCCTGGACTTGTTTTTGATCCGTCTGCCGGACCCAGACAGACAGGGAAGCTTCGGAAGTATTCCGAAGAATTTTTCCTCCCCCATTCACGACCCAAAACTCTCGTTTTTCAACTTTAAAAGGTTGTTTCGAAGTCTCCGCCCGAAAGTCTACGTCTTTTTCAAACTTGGGGATCTTGATCTTTGCGCAAGAGGAAGCCATAACAAGAGTCAGGATAAGGGTGATTTTTTTCATAGAGAAAATAGTATCAGGAAAAAGAGAAAAATCTATTCTGAAATAACAGGAAGATCGACGGTGAAAGTGGAGCCCTTGCCCAGCTCACTCTCTACGGTTATTTGACCATCGTGGAGCTGAATGATCTCTTTAGCAATAAAAAGACCAAGGCCCATGCCACTGACCTCAGAAGCATCAATGGCGCGCTCAAAGCGAACGAAAATCCGCTCTAGATCCTCCGGTCCTATCCCGTAACCCTGGTCAATGACCTGAACACGGCCGAATTTTCCCACGCGGGAAATTCTTATCTGGATTGGCCTGCCCCGTCCGTAGCGAAGAGCATTGGTCACAAGATTCTTAATCACCTGCTCCAGGCGGAATGAATCCCAATTCCCGGTTACTCCGGCTTCTCCTGAGATCGTCGGTGCTTCTGCCCCTGAGGTCTGGATTTGATACTGTAAAGACTCCACTACTGATTGAGTGATGCCAAGAAGATCAGCGGGATTTCGCTCAAGGCTTAATCGCCCGGTTCTGATCCTTGAGACATCAAGCATGTCTTCGATTAAGCGGGAAAGACGTGAGACAAGCTCATTACTTTGGGTGGCCATGCCTTTGAGCTTTTCACTTTTCTGAGAGGACGTATCTCCCCGCTCGAGTGAGCGCAGAAACATCTGGGACTGAAGCTTAAGAGAGGTAAGAGGTGTTTTAAGTTCATGGGAGGCAATTGAGAGAAATTCATCCCTAGTACGCAGGGCCTGGACGAGCTCTTTTTCCCGACGCTTGATCTCTGTCAGATCCCTTGCGATCGCACCGAATCCAGTGACTTCCTGGGTCGCTTCATCTTTAGTGATAAAGGAGTTGTAGTGAACCCAGACGGGTTCTCCAGTTTTAAAATGCCGAAGCTTCACTTCTCCAACCCATGAGCCATCGCTTAGGGTTAAAGGAATGATCACATCCTTTAAGGTTCCAAGATCGTCTTCGAAAAAAAAGTCTCTTCGGGAAAGACGGGAGATGTCTGTGTCTTTATCGATGCCCAGTGTTTCGCGGGCCACTTCATTGAGGTAAAGAATCTTTCCATCCATTGAGGTCATGGAGATGAAATCGTAAGAACCATCGAGAACCTGAATGAGCCTCGACTGATGCTTTTCTATCTCTTTGTACTCATGAATGTCGGTAACAGTACCAAGCCATTTCGTGATCTCACCCAAGAAGTTTCGAATCGGTATGGCCCGGGAAAGATGCCAGCGGTACTGACCATCCCGACTGAGGATTCTTTCTTCCACCTGAAAGATTTCACCTGACTTAACGGATTTTTCCCACTCATCACTCACCAATTTCTTATCATCAGGATGAGTAAGATCTCCTTTTTCAAACGTGTAAGGATCTTTGCCGGTAAAGTTTTTCCACTGAGGGTTGTAGTAGATGATTTCACCTTTCTCATCAGCAATAAAGGCCATGAGAGGCATGGATTCGGCGTACATCTGGAACATGGACTGATTCTCATCGGCCCTCTGTCTTGCCTCCACTTTTTCCGTCACATCCTGAGCGATGGCAAAGATGCCTCGGACACTTCCATCCTCAGCTATATCAGGTTGGTAGGTTTGCTCGAGGCTTCTGATGCCGAGGTCTTTATGAACGATGTGGGCTTCAAAGACGACCTTTTCACCATTGAGGCATCGCTCGAGGCGGGAACGTCTGTTTTCAAAGGCTTCTTGTCCCATGAGCTCTTCCAGCGTTTTGCCGAGCATATTCTCAACCTTTGCACCGAACCATTCCTCATACTTGTGGCTTGCGTAGCGGTAGCGAAAATCTTTATCGAGATAACAGGCAAGTCCTGGGAAGGCTTCCGCGAAGAGTGAAAAATAGCGCTGGTTCTGAGAATCCATATGGCCCGGACCCTATCATAGATAACGGGAATGATCCTTGGTTTTTAGCTAAATAGCGCTCTGTTTCAAGGGCTTTCGTTTGAGCAGCTGTTCCTCTTTATGATACTTTCTGAGTCTCTTGAGAGGATGAGACGATGCAAAAAAAGCTAGTACCTGATTACATTGAAAAGCTAGAGGTCTACCAGGCCGGAAAACCCATTGAAGAAGTCGCTAGAGAAATGGGTCTGACCAAGATCTCAAAGCTTGCGAGTAATGAAAATCCACTGGGCCCTTCCCCCTTTGCGATCCGTGAAATGACCAATGCCCTATGGGATGTTCATCGTTATCCAGACATGCATGCCCATCAGCTGAAAACGTCTCTCTCCGAACTCTATCAGCTTAAACCTCAGAACATTATCCTTGGAAACGGATCAGAAGGGATCATGGGATACATCGTTCGAGCTTTTCTGCAGCCTAATGAGGAAGTGGTAACAAGCGAGAATACATTCATCGGCTTTCTTATCCTTGCCAGATCCGTGGGGGCCAAACTCATTCAGGTGCCAAGACGGGAAGACTACAAGTATGACGTGAAGGCGATGGCCAAGAAGATCACTGAGAACACCAAAATCGTTTATATTGCTAATCCTGATAATCCGACCGGTACATATATCACGAAAGAAGAGTTCGACTTTCTCATGAAGCATGTGCCTTCTCATACCATCGTGATTCTCGATGAAGCTTATTTTGAATTTGCTCAGGGCTCCTGGGATTATCCGGATTCCATGACTTATAGATACGATAATGTCATTACTCTGCGGACTTTCTCAAAAGCCTATGGTCTCTCCGGAATCCGCTGCGGATACGGATTTGGTCACGAATACCTCATCAATGCTCTTCACAAGGTGAAACTTCCCTTCGAGCCAAGCCTTATTGCTCAGAAGGGAGCCTATGGAGCCATCAAGGATTTTCCCCACCTCGTCCGCACTTTAGAAAATAATAAAGACCGCTATCAGGAACTCTTCCAGTGCCTTATCGACTGGGGATTTAAACCAATCCCTTCTGTCACAAACTTTGTGACCTTTA
Source organism: uncultured Bacteriovorax sp. (assembly GCA_964585845.1). Classification (GTDB taxonomy): domain Bacteria; phylum Bdellovibrionota; class Bacteriovoracia; order Bacteriovoracales; family Bacteriovoracaceae; genus Peredibacter. Next base: position 2,985 of record CAZPFM010000062.1, on the reverse strand, counting down.
AGACTGGCTCAGAAGAAGCAAGCCTCTTTCTTTATAACGAGCTCTTAAAGCACGGTGTGATCATCAGACCTCTCCGGGCCAATCTTATGCCGGATCATGTGCGTATCTCTCTGGGGACAAAAGAGGAGATGAACCATCTTTATGCGGCCATGGAGGAAGTTATTCCTCATTACAGAAAAAAATTCGGGAGTAAGACATGAAGATATGCACCTACCAGCGCCCCTCACCCCTCGGCAGTCAGGGTCGCCTCGGACTTTTCTGGGATGAGAAAGTTATCATCGACGTCAATGTCTTGTGGCAGATGAAATTTGAAAGAGAGGGATTTTATTCTCCTTCTTCCCGGGCAAATCTTCTCTTCCCTTCCACCCTCTCAGAATTTCTAAGCCTCTATCAGGAAAGGGCCATCGAAAAACTTCAGGAATCTTTGAATCTCTATAAAGATCTCACTAAAGCAGGGATTCTTAAGACAGCTACCGGAGCAGAGATTGCTTTTCATCTCACTGACGCTAAGGATGTGAAATTCTCCGCTCCTCTGGACCGCATTCAGATGTACCGGGACTTTTACGCTCATGAAAAACATGTGCAAAAAGGATTTGAAAAAAGAAACGAGCCCATTCCTCCGGCCTGGTATGAGATCCCCGCCTATTACAAAGGGGCCAACACAGGCTTCATTGGTAGCGGAGACATCATCCCCTGGCCTTCCTATTCGGATCAGCTTGATTACGAGCTTGAGCTCGGCTTAGTCATCGCCCGGGATGGAAAGAATATTAAGGCCAAGGATGCTAAGAAACATATCTTCGGCTACACGATCCTCAACGATATGTCGGCGAGGGATATCCAGCGTAAAGAAATGGCCATTCGCCTGGGTCCAGCGAAAGGAAAAGACTGGTGCTCCATCATGGGACCGGTGATCGTCACCGCGGATGAATTTAATTATGAAGAGCCCAATCTTCTCATGACCGCAGCAGTGAACGGGGATGAATGGTCCCGTGGTCAATCGGGAGATGCCCACTTTAGCTGGGGAGAGATGATTGAGCATGTCGCAAAAGATGAATGGATCCGCTCCTGTGATTTTATGGGCTCTGGCACCGTCGGAACAGGTTGTGGTCTTGAACTCGATCGCTGGATTAAGTCCGGGGATCTTCTGGAACTCACCATTGATAAGATAGGAACACTCCGCAATATCGTCGGAACGAAGGAATAGGGCATGGAAAACTTTAAAGCATCGGGAATCTACACAAAGCAAGCCCATGTAAAAATCCCTGAAGGTCTCTATGAAGAAGAGCATGGAAGAAAAGGTTTCTTTGGAAGAGTCTCTCACCTTTACCGGGAAAATAAGCCCACAGACTGGACGAACATCGAGGGAGATCTTAAACCCCGAAATCTTCCGGATCTATTTTCCAAGTCTGACTTTAAAAATAAATTCGTAAAGATCCTCTTTAACCAGGATCTCGAGGTCTACCTCGGAACGATGGATGAAACTCCCAAGACTTTTTACCGGAACGCCGATTTCGATGAGATGTTTTTTATCCACGAGGGCGAAGGCCGGATGGAAACAACTTATGGCCACATCCCTTTCAAAAAAGGTGACTACCTCATCATTCCACGGGGAACCACGTACAAGACTTATGTGAGCTCACCCTGCAAAATCCTGAAAGTCGAATCTCTCTCAGAGTTTGAAGAACCAAGCCGGGGGATTCTTGGCCCCAACGCTCTTTATGATCAGACCGCCAAGTTTATTCCGGAAGCGGCAGTGGGAACTGAGAAGTCTAAGGATTATAAGATCACCATCAAGCACCGTGGAAAGAATAGCACTCTCACCTACCCCTTTAATCCCTTAGATGCCGTTGGATGGAAGGGTTCACTTTACGCCTGGAAGCTCTCGATCTACGACTACTGCCCCATCAACTCTCACCGTTATCACATTCCTCCATCGGGCCACACCACCTTTGTCGCTCAGAACTTTGTTATCTGCTCCTTTGTCGCCCGACCTCTTGAGCACACCTCTGAAGGAGTGTTGAAAGTTCCTTTCTATCACTCCAACATCGACTACGATGAGATTCTCTTCTATCACCAGGGGAATTTCTTTTCCCGGGATAATATCGAGGCCGGAGCTATCACCTATCATCCGCAGGGAATAAATCATGGTCCGCACCCGAAGGCTTTTCTTAAGGCCAACGAGAATGATTTCACGGATGAATTCGCCGTGATGATCGATGCCAGAAGACCTCTGGAGATGACGGAAGCCTTCCGAAGTCATGAGAATCAGAGTTACTGGAAGAGCTGGATGCCAACATAAGTTGGAGTGATTCAGTCCGGTCCGCCAAGTATTTGCCTCTTTCACTTTTTTCAGATTTTGGCACAATGTTGAAGTTACCTAAACTCACAAGGAGCCTTAATGAAGAAGCTTGTCACCGGACTTTTTCTCCTGACCGCTGTTGCGGCCCACGCGGAAAATCCAAAACTCGAAAACCTTTCAAAAGATCAGGTAGAAAAAGTCGGAAATGAGTTCGCCATGAACTTCGCCCACACTTCCGTGAATGCTCCTGAAACAGACGGCATCTGGGGCGTGGAAGTTGGTCTCCTGGCCGGCCGCACTTCCACACCTGAACTGAAGAAAGTCGTCGATGCCTCAGGGAACGACGGCGATGATTTTAAAAACGTCTACCACGCTGGTCTTATGGCCCGCGCGCACTTTCCACTCGATATCTTCCTCGAGGCTTCTGTTCTTCCTGAACGAGAAATTTCAGATGTTAAGGTTTCGGCGAAGTCTTTGGGGCTTGGTTGGAACGCCGGGGCTTTCTTTGGTCTTCCACTGGATCTCGCGGTGGGGATTTCGGCTTCAAGATCCAATGTTGAGTTTAGTCAGAGAACAACTGTCGTCACAACTGATGACACTGAAACTAAAATCAGTGTGGATTCCATGACCCGCAACATCTGGATCGGAGCGAGTAAAACTTTTCTCTTCGTTGCTACTTATGTGAA
>CAZPFM010000061.1:8191-8964 GCA_964585845.1 uncultured Bacteriovorax sp. | reverse complement strand
CATGAGACCTGTGAATCAACCCGCATCAGTTGCCTGGATCTGAAGATCCCCGACATTGAACTCCTGGAGCTTGTCTTCCGTGAAAATTCAATTCAGATCGATGCTTTCGTTGATGTGAACCGGGCGCCGAAGACCTTCGGTCTTAAGGGCTTCATCGAAATCGAGGCGGGAATGAAAAATCCCATCGTCGTTGATGGCGTGAAAAAATCTACTGGAATTTAACCTGGATTTCGATCTCAAACTTTGAACCCTCTTCCTTGAGGATCTTCTTCACCTGATCCGGGGTGAAGATGATGTTCACCACACTCACTTTGGTATTCATCACGTCGATCTTGCATCCACTGGTGCAGAGAAAATCCGCAGAGTAGGCCTCGAAGCTCTTGATGGGGGGTTTATTCTGGAACTCCGAATAGAAACTGAAAAAGTCCACCACCTTCTCCCGCAGCTTGGAGAGGAGTTGCTCTTGCGATTCTTTTTGGAGATTATAAGTGAAGAGCGAAGTGCTCCGGGACTTACCATTGAAGGCAAGCTTGACCACTCCATTGGAGCGGATCTTCAGGTGATTCTGGAAACAGACTGGGCAGTACATGAGCCCCATTATAACAGAAGGATAGGCTTTCTATGAATAACGAATACCGGGACATAATTTCCTTCGATGGCACTCCCTTAAAGGCCCTCATCCGGGAAAATGGGGCGAGTAAATGGTTGATTGTCACGCACGGTTTAGGGGAGCACTCGGGTCGTCATGAATACATGTTCAAGCTCTTTTCCCA
>CAZPFM010000061.1:0-8181 GCA_964585845.1 uncultured Bacteriovorax sp. | reverse complement strand
ATCTATGATCTTCGGGGTCATGGCCGAAGCGGGGGGACACCGGCCTACGTGGAGGATTTTAATTACTTCATCAAAGATCTCCGCTGCGTCATCGATTACCTGAAAAAAGAATTTAATCTTAAAAGCCATGTTCTCTTTGGTCATTCCATGGGGGGACTTATCACCGCTTCCTATCTTCAGAACGAGGTGAAGACGGAAAATTACCCGGAAAAAGTCTTCTTAAGTTCTCCCGCCGTCGCGGCCCCGGGCATGATGGGTCCAGTTTACGCCCAGGCCCCTACCGTTCTTTTTGAAACCCTGGCCAAGCTCCCGACGATCCCGATCAAAGGTGTCCTGAACTTACGAAAGCTCTCCCACGACTCCCGGGTCTATGAAGCCTACGTGAAAGATGAGTATTGCCACACAAAGATTCACACCAGACTCTTTCTTGAAATCCTCAAAACCTCCCGCGAAGTCTTCAGTCGTCCGCTTAGAGTAGAGTGCCCGCTCTATTGCTCCATCGGAAGTGCGGATGAACTTGTTCACCCAAAACTCATGATTGATTATTTCACCAAAGTTGAAAAATCGGCCCAGCTTAAAGTCTTCGAAGGTGGCTATCATGAACTCCACAATGAAGTGGATAAGTTCCGTAAGCCCTACTTAAATTTCCTTCGTGAATCCATCACAGGCCTAAGTTTCGAATGACTTAAGCTTCCGGACCCGGTCCAGGGCCGGAGGGTGAGAAAAATAAAATCCTGAATAGAGCCGGTCGGCAACCACGGGCGAAGAATTCTTCTGATAGAGATTAAGAAGACCCGAGATGAGATCCTCTGCTCGAGTTTCCTTTGCCGCATAGGCATCCGCCTCAAACTCCCTTTTTCTGGAAATGAGATTAGTAAGAGGAGTGATCCAAAAAGTGTAGATGGGAAGGGCCTGGAGAAAGAGAAAGAGAAGGACTCCCGGAGAGATGGCCTTAATAAAGTGACCCGCATAAAACCACGGGCTCTTTGAGAGAACATGCATAAGATAGAAGCCCAGAAATGAGAGGGCGATGGATGTCACAAGCGACTTCAGCACATGCTTAAGTTTTAAGTGACCCAACTCATGAGCGAGGATGGCAAGGATTTCTTTTCCTCTCAGGTCTTTAAGAAGGGTATCAAAGAAAACGATTCTTTTATTTTTTCCAAAGCCAGTAAAGTAGGCATTGCCATGGGAGCTGCGCTTAGAGGCGTCCATGACAAAGACTCCCTGAGACTTAAAGCCCGCCTTTTCCACCAAAGAGTCAATGTCCCGGCGAAGTTCTTCGCTCTGAAGAGACTCAAACTTATTAAAGAGGGGAGCAATCCAGATAGGATAGATCCAGACCATGAGAAATTGCACCAGAGTGAAGAGCGCGAAGCTCACTAACCACCACCAGTCTCCTAACGAATTAAAGATGGCGATCACCGCGTAGAGAAGGGGAAGAGCGACGATGAGTGAGAGAGTTAAGCCTTTCACCCGGTCCAGGACAAAGGTCTTAAGATCAGTGCGGTTGAAGCCAAATCTTTCTTCGAGGATGAAGGTTGAATAAAGTGACCAGGGTAGACCTAAGAGAAAAGTGATAAGACCGAAACTTAAAAGAAAGAGCACATCCCGGTGCATGCCCCAGGCCGGGAGCGCGTGAAAGAGGCTTTCGGCCCCACGGAAGGGAAACCAGTAGAAAAGTATGGCAGCATCTACCACGAGATGAAAGAGTCCGACATTGAGCCTGGCAGAAGCATAACGAATGGCCTTTCCATGATCTTCCAGAGTGATCTGAGAGGAGAATTCCTCCGGAACCTCATTCAGGGAGCGCTGGAGCGTGCCGAGCTGGCGCCGGTTGAGGTATATTTCCCAGAGGTGGTTCACCACGATCAGGACGATGAAGAGGACTTGAAGGTAATAGGCATAAAGGTAAGTCATAATGATCCAAGTAAAACAGTTATTCGCACACAATGATTTAAGAAACTTCAGCTACCTCATCACCGATGTGAAGAGTGCTCGCTGCTGGGTCATCGATCCCTATGAGGCGGGCCCACTGCTCCATCTTATCAAAAAAGACGCGCTAACACTTCAGGGAATTTTAAACACCCATCCGCATTTCGATCACATTCGGGGAAATTCTGAATTGCAGGAGACCTTCCGGGCCCCGGTCTTAAAACTCTCAGGCGCTTCCGAGATTAAACTCGATGAAAATAATCGTCTGCGGATCATCGACTCCCCGGGACATACGATGGATCATCAGGTTTTTGTCTGGAAAAAAGACTCCCGGGATGCCGCTCTTTTTTCCGGAGACACTCTTTTTAACTCAGGGGTGGGCAACTGTAAGAATGGGGGGGACCCGGATGTTCTATTTGAAACAGTGGAAAGCCTCATAGAAAAACTTCCCGATGAGGTTCTCCTGTACCCTGGTCATGATTACGCAGAAAAGAATCTGCGCTTTGCGCTCTCGGTGGAGCCTGAGAATGCCAGAGCAGAGGAGCAGCTCAAGGAAACTCTTGATTCAGATGCCGATCACAGAAGAGTCCGGACTCTCAGAGAAGAGAAAGAATCCAATCCCTTTTTTCGACTGAATTCGGAAGAGTTGAAAAAAAGCATTGATGGATTGTCCTCATCGAAGAGAGAATTATTCAAAAGATTACGCTCCCTGCGGGATCGCTGGTAAAGGATGTTTTATGGCCAAGAAGAAAAAAGTGACGAAGAAAACGGTGACAAAAAAATCTCCTTTGAAAAAGACTTCCAAAGTAAGCTCTAAAAAGGTGGCCTCTAAGAAAATGAGCTCTCTTAAGGCTGGCGATAAGGCACCTGAGTTCACTCTGCTGGACCAGAACGGAGAAAAAGTCTCACTGAAAGACTTCCGCGGTCAAAATGTTGTGGTCTATTTTTATCCAAAAGCGCTCACACCCGGGTGCACAGTCCAGGCCTGTGGCCTGCGGGACTCTCAAAAGGAACTTGAGGACCTGAATGTGGTTGTTCTCGGGATCAGTCCTGATCCTGTGAAAAAGCTTAAAAACTTTGAAGATAAAAAGGATCTCAACTTCACTCTTCTTTCCGATGAGGACCATCAGGTGGCAGAGGCCTATCATTCCTGGGGACTTAAGAAATTCATGGGGCGTGAATATATGGGAATTCTGCGCCAGAGTTTCTTCATCGACGAAAAAGGAAAGATCCTTTCTGTTCTCTCAAAAGTTGAGACCAAGTCTCATCATGATACCGTGGTGGAATTCTTTAAGAATCGCTGAGAATTTTTTCTTCAATGATGTCGAGTCGGATTTCTTTTTGTAGCCGCGCAAATAACGAGAGAAGCTGATCCTTCCATTCAATAGGGGCACGCAGATCGATGTCCCTATACTGCCCCGAGAGCGAATCTTCGAGGGTGGAGTAGTAGGCCATGCCTTCGTTTGCCTCGAGAGTGAAGTAGAGAAAATAGGCCTCATCCTTCGGGACACGAAGTCGGCAGTAGTAGAGCTCTTTGGTCTCTTGGTAGTGGGCCATGCATTTCCTTGACTAGTAGTGATATGGAATTAAAATAAAAGAGTGTGAAAGTCAAAAAATTTAGGAAGTTAAGCTAGAAGTCACGTCACGGAGGACGCCTTTTGAAGAAAATACTCATTCCCCTCTATGCCTCTATCCTGGTTTTAACTTCGGCCTGTTCCTGGTACCGAGACATGGAGCGCTCCATCGTCGATGAAGACCGCAAAGAGGCCCAGGCCGCTAAGAAAAGAAAAAGCGTTCCCCGCGAGCAGTACGACGAACTCCTCGTCAAATACGAAGAACTCTCAAAGAAATACGAAAACCTCAAAGACGGAAAGTCTTCCTCTGCTAGTTCTCTCATCGACGAAATTCAGAACACACCGAAGACCTCGGCCAATGTTGAGACAGAAACCGTCGACATTTTTGCACCTGCAGGAAACCAGGCAGTAGCTTCAACGGCTTCTCTTCCTCAGGATATCGAATCCGAGTTAAGCCTCTACCGCAAAGGTCTGATGCTCAAAAATTCTAATGCCGGTGAGGCCACTAAAATTTTTCAGCAACTTGAAAACAGCAACACCCCGAGCGTGCAAGTTCGGGCGAAGTTCCAGATAGGGGAGATGCTCTACTCCAAACAACAATACGACCTCGCTCTTCAGGTCTTCGATGACATCATCACTAAAGAAGCTCACTCCGGTGTGGTCCTGGATGCTCTGAAATACGCTGCAGTATGCAGTGATAAACTCGGTGTGGCCCAGAAGCGTGATCAGTACACTTCACTTCTCAAAGACATCTTTGAGATTCAATAAGGGATAGCCTGTGAGGTCGGAAGTTAAATCTCTCTTACTCATCGCACTTCTCTTGGGAAGTCCTGGAGTCTATTCCCAGGAAAACCTCGACGAGAGTGATCTTGAGGCCCTTCTGGAAGAGTCCACAGAGACTCCTTCGACTCAGGCCCTCTCCGATTCTCCAGAAACACTTTCTTCAGAGACTGTGGATCTTGAGGCTCTTGAATTAAATGAGCCAGAGGCTCCCACAACTCCGGTGGAAACGACCGAAGCACCCATCGAAGAAGCACCTGTAGAAAGTATCACTCCTTCTGATATCCCAGCGGAAACAGAAACTGTTCAGACTATTGATAATCCTCTCGAACCTCTCTCGGGCCCATCTGATACTGTGGCGATACCATCGGCCGACGATGATCTTGAGAGTCTGAAGTCAGACCTCGAGGATGAGGGTATCTTTACTCCGGCTCCGGAGGCGGGGACTCTGGCCGAAAAGCCTGAGACTGAGGAAAAAAAACCGGCTCCTAAGAAAAATGAGCCAGCTCCTCAGATTGCCAAGCCGGGTGAAGCGGATGTCTTCGACGTCGGTGACGAGGAAGCCACTCTCTTAAAGCTTGCCCGGAATATCGAAGGGCAGATTCCTGATTCAGAGTGGAGTGAGATTGCGACGGCGGCCAAGGTTGACGCCTACACGGTCGTGAAAAATGACTGGCTCTTTAAGATCTCCAAGCGCCTCTTTGGTACCGGATTCTATTACCCAAAGATCTGGGCCTTAAACTCCTACATCACCAACCCCCATTTCATTGAACCTGGGATGATTCTTTCTTTTACCACGGGAAGTTCTTCGAAAGCTCCGGAAGTGAAGCTTGGTGCCTTCACCACTGAAGAATTAAAGTCCGCGCCTGGAACGAGCGGGATTAAGAGGTCTTCGGATCTTGCTAACTTTGGTGAGAACAGTATCCCTGACTGGGTCAAAGAGAAGCGCGAGCTTGAAAAGCAGGGCGTTTATTTCCAGTATGCTTCAGAAGAGACCATGTCTGATCTCGAAAAAGCCGGAGCCCGTGCCTTAAACCGTGAGTATGAAAGTTATGAGCCTCCGCGCTCGGACTTCGATGTCATCGTTCCGAAGAACTATGATAAGTCAGGTTTTGATCGAAGCTCACGGATTGCCTATTCTTTTAAAGAGGGCTTCTATCTCTCTACTTTCGTTTCCACCAATATCGTTCAGGACCTGGGCTATATTGCGAACGGACCTGACGAGAACATCTGGTTTTCGACTCTTGACCATGCCTACGTGAAATTTGATGAGAGTATTAACGCTGTCGCCGGGGATAAGTTCTCAGTCTACACTTCGGGAGGACTTGTCCGTCAGGAAAACTCTGACCGTGAGGGATACAAATACTCTATCGTGGGTCAGATCAAACTAATCCGACAGATCGAAGATAAGTGGGAAGTGGAATTCATTGAAGTCTCCGGTACACCTCAGCGGGGAGACCGGATCACTGTTTACACTCCGAAAATTGAACGGATCACACGAACTTATAATTCTCGTCTCATTGAAGCAGCCGTCATGACGGGCTACGAGCCAGGTCAGAATATTCTAGGCTTCGGAGATGTGATCTATCTTGACCGGGGTCGCGCTGACGGAGTTGAGATGGGGAATGTCTTTGAGATCTACGGGTTTAAAGATCGTCTGACTAATAAACGAATCACCCCTCAGCCGACATACAAGAGCGGTGAACTCACGGTGATCACTCTCACAGACAATTTTGCTACCGCCATCGTCACCAACTCTATCCGGGACTTCTACCCTGGGGATATTGCGATCACGAAAACTAAGGAAGCCTATCTGCGTGAGATGCGAGCGGCGGAGTTAAAGTCGAAGGCGACTCAGGAAACTCTTGGTGGCAAGGCCTTGGAAGAACTTGATGTTGAGCTTAATCTCGATGACCTCAATGATGATCTCTTAAAGCAAGCCGATAAGATTAAGCTTACTGAAGATGAACTCGCTGAACTTGAGCGCCAGGAGCGTGAGAAGTCGGTGATCAAGGATTCTGAGCGTGATCTTAAGGCCCTTGAGCGCCTTGAAAATGAGATCGAGAGTGCTGAGAAGATCCTTAACGATGCCAGACTCGATGAAGATAAGCTCCTAGAGGAGCAGAGCCTCGAGGACCTGGAGAAAAAACGCGGTCTGAAAGACACTGAGAGCCTGGATGAGATCGAAGAGAATCTCGGGAAGCGCTACATGGATGAGGATCTTAACTCCAAGGAAAATCCTTACGGCCTAACGGAGTTTGATGTCGAGGAAATCGACGAGCTTCTCAATACTGAAAAGAATCAATAATGAGGATCCGGAAGTCATCAGATCTGATGACTTCCGGGAACCTCCGGATACAAAATTTTCTCCGTGGGTTCAAAAACCTTTTGAATCACGATCTGCTCTCCCACTTCTTTCAGATACTCCCCTGAGGTTTCGGCTGCGATGAGAGGAAAGAGGATTTCTTCTTCTTCCTGGATATGGTTGAGATGGAGTTCTTTTAGCTCCTGAAAGAGAGCATTCCAAAGTATGTCATTGGTTTCCTGGTCAAGTTTCTGAATGAGTCCCATGATCTGATTATGGTCCTTCCAGGCCTTAGTCGTTTCTCCTCGGGTTTTCTCGAGCTCCAGGAGTCGCGGATAGAGGACAGCTTCCTCTTCATTCACATGATGAACGAGAGCGGACCGAATCCGGCCATACTCACCAGTTTGACCGCTAAATTCATTGAAGAGCCTTCGGTGCTCCTCATGCTCCTTGCAAAGAATCTCAATGGCATTCATATAAGGATCTCATAGCCAATAGGCTTAAAGGAGCCGTTATTGCTTTGGAGGGCCGAGCAGGCGGTTAGACCCACCACCAGATCCTTAAGGGCTTCAATCACGATATAATCACCCGCCTTAGAAGTAGGAGGGGCGACGGTGAGTTTTCCTTCCGAATCAACGATGACATTCATAAAGAGATTAAAAGTGACAGGGAAGGCATTCATTTCGATGCCCTGAGAGGCGAAGGCGAGGCGAAGATTCCCCTCGCACCCATGGTGAGGATTCTTATCTCCATAGATGATGCGAAAGGTATCCCGGGAACAAGGAGTTAGCAAAAAGTCATGACGACCCACTTTGTCTTCCACCACCTTTGCCATCGGAACACTCTTAGATGAGTAGAGGAGGTCACCTTCGCCGATGAAGAGTTTAGAGAGATAGTCGAGAGTCCTGCCAGAAGAGAGATAGTCTTCCTGGTCATCCTGCAAAAAGCAGAAGAAGTCTGAGACCTGCTCACCCTTGATGTCGGTGACCTTGAGTCTCTGGCCTTTTTTGAGCCGGAATCCGGCGCCTGTGCGGGGTTCGATGGTCTTCATAACTTAGTCCTTAAAGCGGAGACGACACTCCGTCTGAATAAACTTTTCCCATGTACTGGAAAACTTCCGAGCGCTCTCCAAAGTCGGTCACCATGGGGTTTACGTCACCCTGAAGTTTTTTGTCACGGCTTCGGATGACATCTCGAACCTTTGTAAAGATTCCCTTTATTCTCATTTGTTCAAACTGCTGATGAGGATTAAAGACGATGGTCGGGCGGGAGAATCTTCGCGCAAGCCGGGGACTCTCTGGATGAAGAGCGAGGATAAAGAATGCCTCTGACTTAAGACTAAAGCTAAAATCATTTTTTTCTGGATCACACCCAACCCTTGGATCGTGGGGATGTGTCAGATGATCCCGAGCTTGAAGCCGCTTCAAAAAGTCCCAAAAATCCCTTTCGAATTCCTCAAAACTTTTGTGAGCATGTAGGTCAGCACTCACAATAAAACTTGAAAGTTTCTTCGGCGAAGTGCGAAATTTATCCACAAACTGGTAGGCTTCATCCATCACCAGCTCGAGGGCCTCTGGGGCCCTGAGA
>CAZPFM010000060.1:0-8989 GCA_964585845.1 uncultured Bacteriovorax sp. | reverse complement strand
CTGAGACACGCATACTGCGAACAGAGATTTTAAGTTTTCCTGAGATGATTCTCGAGACATCCAGAAGATCGCTGATGAGCTGGTTTTGAGAGCGGGCATTTCGCTGAATGATCTTTAAGGCTTCCGGCATACGTTCATTTTTAAGCTCCTTACTAAGAGCGAGCTCGGTCCAGCCAATGATGGAATTTAGAGGAGTGCGCAGTTCATGAGAGACGGTGGCCACAAACTCATCTTTAGCCTGATTAAGAGCGTGAAGCTCTTTATTGGAGCGCTCAGCAAGCTCCTTTCGGTCGATAACGATCTTAACAAAAAGAAGAGCAAATTTTTTAAAAAGCGCCACAGTATTAGTGGACCACGGAATGGACTCACCTTCATGAATTTCTTCCCAGAGATCAAATGATCCTCTGGGCGAGAGGCGATCTGAGCTTTCTTCGGACTTCATTTTCTTTTCATACGGGTTTCCGGCCCATTGGAGTTTTTGCTTTACTTCAGGACGTACACAAATGATGTGATAATTGTGTTTTTGAGAAAGACTGAGGGCCATGAGTCCGGAAATCTTCTGAGACTCATGAGGAAACTCTCCCATGAGATCTTCAACTTTGTGACTGACAAGAGGCTCAAAGACTGAGCTCTCTGCGAGGAGTTCTGAGATTTTAGCGTTGAATGACTGAGGTATGTTTTCTCCCAGTGAAAATTGATCCTCTCCAAGCTGGATTAACATTCCGGAGCAAGAGAAAAGATCGAGGAAACTCTCTTTAAGACCATAGATGTGTGAGAGAAAATTTTCCTCACTCATTTTCGCTACCAGTGACTGGAGCTTATCCTCACCGCTGCGGTTATCGTCGAGTCGCTGCTGGCTCTCCAGACCCTGAATACTCCTGGAGATGAGTTGACCATAGGCCTCGCACCCCATCCGTATATCTAAAGGGACATGGTGCTCTCCAGAGTAATGGTGACAGGCAATAAGGCCCCAGAGTTTTCCTTCCTGGATCAGAGAAATGGACATGGATGCGCCCACTCCCATATTGTCGAGGTACTCAAGATGGATCGGTGAAACACTCCGGATGATGGAATCTGAGAGATCCAGGGCTTCATAATTCTTTGGTCGAATGAGGGCCGGTTTATATTCAATGGTAGGAATAATCCGGGTCCAGTTTCGAAGGTAGAGTATCCTCGCTTGAGGAGGTACATCCGAAGCCGGATAATGGAGATTCAAAAAGGTTTCCAGTCTCTCTTCTTTGGCTTCGGCCACCACTTCCCCATCGTAATTCTCGTCATAACGATAGATCATGACCCGGTCAAAACCGGTAAGCTCTTTAATCCTTTTGGCCGCGAAGTCCATGAGTCCCCTAAGGTCCTGGTGATTAAAAACATCGCTCATCATGGAAGGAAGATCCATGAGGTAGCGGTTCGCATCGGTTACCTTTTCAGCATCTGAGGTTAATTCAACTTCAATGATTTTAAGGCCCGAACTCTCGTAGCAAACTCCGTAACGAAGCTTCTTATCCCCCTTGAGCCGGACCTTGATCAGAGAGCGCTTTTTCTGATGGTGGGGGTCCAGGGGGTCTTTTTCACTCTCAATCTCCAAAAGATCTGACTGAAGGACTCCTTTCAATTGTGTTGCGTTTTTTTGCAACAAACTCTCGAGGTTTTCACTCCAGGCCTCAAGCCTTTCGGAGTCAGGGTGAAAACCAAAAAGAATTCCAAAGGGTTGAATCGCCCCGGGAATGTGAATGGGTTCATCCTCACAGTTTGAAAGATTTACCGGGAAAGTCGGGTGCCAATTAGAATACCTACTCATTAGGCCTCGATTGAGTTATCGTAAATAAAAACGCTTATACACTACACTAATTATGCAAAAGAATCTCCTGATTATCGAAGACGACACTGACACCCTCTCTCTCATGAAAGAAATCTTTGAGATGAGTGATTGCGTCGTCCACGAAGCCTCAGATTCTGATGAGGCCCTTGCTATCCTGGACAAAGATATTAAGCTCGACTTTATACTTACCGACTACAATGTTCCTGGAGTGCCTCCTGGAACAACCATCCTTTCTTTGATTAAAGAAAATTCATCTCTTGCCCCTGATCATATTTATCTTATCTCCGGAGACGCAGACACCAAGGAGATCGCCTCATCTGAGGGAGTGCGTTTTCTCACCAAACCTATTTCTATTAATGACCTCACGGATATCGTCGAGTAATTAAGACCCGACAATCTTTCCTCCATTGGGGTGAAGAACTTGACCCGTCATGAACGAGGCTTCTTTACTCGCTAAAAATGTAAAGCAACCCGCCACTTCATTGGGCTGTCCGACTCTGCCAAGAGGCGTATTCTTTCCAAAGTTTTTCACATGCTCTTCATCGAAAGAAGCTGGAATCAGGGGTGTCCAGATAGGTCCCGGGGCAACGGCATTCACCCGCACTCCATCTTCTGCAAGACTCTGGGACAGGGACCTTGTCAGGGCCACAATCCCACCCTTGGTGGAACTATAGTCCATAAGTTCAGCATGACCTTTGTAGGCCGTGACCGACGCATTATTAATGATAGAGCCCTTTACTCTTTTGATATGAGGAAGAGCGGCCTGGATCATAAAGAAGTAAGAAAAGAGATTCGTCTTAAATGTTCGCTCAATCTGGGATTCGCTGATCTCTTCAAAATTTTCTTCTGTGTGCTGCTCTCCTGCATTGTTCACCAGGACATCCACGCGACCGAAAGCCTCCATGGCTTTTTCTACGACTTTTTCACAGAATGACTTTTCCCCTAAGTCCCCTTTTAAGAGCACACACCGGGTGCCAATGTCTTCGATCATGTCTTTTGTTTCCCGGGCATCGGTATCTTCATCTTTATAAACGATCACAAGATTGGCCCCCTCGTTGGCGAAGGCCAGGGCCGTAGCACGCCCGATCCCGCTATCACCGCCAGTGACAATAACCACTTGGTCTTCAAACTTTCCGACTCCTGGATAGAGAGGGTCATACTTTGGCTGGGGATTCATTTTATATTCTTTGCCCGGTTGATGGGATTGAGTTTGTGGCTGCATGATTATTCCTCCTTAAAGAACTTGCAGCTCATTGTGAGGTGAAGAATGGATTCTGAAAGTTTAATTTTATCTGAAAGTCTAATGATGCGCTGAGAACTGGAGTAAATGGATTTGATCTTTACTCAGGGAATGATAATATTTTCTTTATGACGCTTTCCCGAGACCATGTCCTTTTAGAAGAAATCTTTACCAACTCACCGGCCTTCATCGCCGTTCTTCAGGGACCAGAATTTGTCTTTGAAAAGGCCAATAAGAAGTATTACGAAATAGTGGGTCACCGGAACATCATTGGAAAAAAACTTATTGATGCCCTTCCGGAAATGAAAGACCAGCCTTTCATCGAGATCCTGGGACGTGTCTTGGAATCTGGACTCCCCTTTACCGCTGATGAAATTCCTGCTGAAATTCAGCGCACACCCAATGGCCCCCTTGAGACCCGCTATGTTGACCTTGTTTACCAGAGAATCCTTGATCATGAAGGTAAGCCCAATAACATTCTCGCTCATGGCGTCGATGTCACAGATAAAGTTCTCGCCCGCCTTAAACAGGAAGAGTCAGACAGATTGTTTAAAACCTTTGCTGATTCCATGCCCCACATGGCCTTTGTGGCCGATTCCGAGGGCCATATTACTTTCTTTAACCGGCGCTGGTACGAATACATCAATGGAATGGAAGGAACCGAGGGCTGGGGCTGGAAAGAAAAAGCGATTCATCACCCGGATGATATTCAAAGAACCATAGAGCGCTGGACTCATAGCCTTAAGACAGGAGAGCCCTACGAAATTGAGTACCGTCTGCGCCGGCATGATGGAGTTTACCGCTGGCATTCGGGCCGGGCAGTGCCTATCAGAAATGATAAAGATGAGATCACCTCCTGGATTGGTACCAACACCGATATCCATGACTATATGGTGGCCCTGGAAAAACTCTCCGAATCCGAGTCGAAATTTAAAACCATCACCGATGCCATGCCTCAGATGGTCTGGTCCACTCTCCCCGATGGCAATCACGATTATTACAATGATCGCTGGTATGAGTTCACAGGAGCTCCCTGTGGATCGACTGATGGAGAAGCGTGGAATGATATGTTTCATCCTGAGGATCAACAAAAGGCATGGCGGCTCTGGCGCCATTCCCTGGAGACAGGTGAGCCTTATAAAATCGAATACCGCCTTCACTACAATGATGGATCTTACCGCTGGGTCCTGGGTCGAGCCCTCCCTATCCGCAATAAGGACGGCGTGATTATCCGGTGGATGGGAACTTGCACGGATATCCATGAGATTAAAGAGCATGAAAAGGTTTTAAAAGAGATTCAAGAAGAGCTTGAAACTTCCCTTCTTGCACGGGATGAATTCCTCTCTATTGCCTCCCATGAACTTCGGACACCACTCACGGCCCTAAAGCTTCAGTCTCAAAGCCTTCACCGTAAGCTTGAAAAAGGAATGACTCAACAGATCTCCATGGAAAAACTCAAGTCCATGGTGGGAATCACTGAGCGGCAAATTGGAAAACTCACTCATCTTGTGGATGACATGCTCGACCTCTCACGGATTCAATCCGGAAAGCTCACCTTTAAATTTGAAACCGCTGATTTGGTAGAGATTATCCGGGATGTTTCAGAGAGGATGGAAGAGCAGATTGCCTCCTCTGGTTCGAGTCTTAGTGTCAACCTTCCAGAAAAACTCCTCCTGCGTATAGACCGCTTCCGGATTGAACAGGTGATTGTGAATCTTCTGACCAATGCCATGAAATATGGAAAAGGGACTCCCGTTCATGTTGAGCTCAGTCAGACAGAGGATAAGGCCCTCTTAAGTGTCCGGGACGAAGGGATGGGCATCGCACCGGAGAATCACGAACTTATTTTTAACCGGTTCGAAAGGGCCGTGAACGCCAATGAAATCTCGGGCCTTGGTTTGGGTCTCTACATCACCCGACAAATAGTTGAGAGCCACGAGGGACGCATCTGGGTTGAGAGTGAAATAGGAAAAGGGTCAACTTTTAAAGTGGAGTTACCAAAATGAATTCATGCCAAATGCTCATTGTCGAGGACGATGCAGATATCCGGGAACAGCTTCAGATGATCATTGAAGACGAGGGCTATACAGTTCATGTCAGTTCCAATGGTCTTGAGGCCCTGGAGTATTTGCGCTCCCTTAAAGTGGACGACTACCCCCGGTGTATTCTGATGGATCTCATGATGCCAAAGATGAATGGTGCCGAACTCTACGAGGCCCTCCAGAGTGATCAGATGATGAAAAAGATCCCTGTTGTTCTGGCCACGGCCAGAGGAGAGCGGGAGAAAGCGCCAGAGTCTTTTCCTCCGGGGATCGAGCGGATCAATAAGCCCATGGATATCGAAGATCTCATTAAGGTCTTAGAAAAGCATTGCCGTTAAGATCTTCTCAACATCTTCGAAACTTTTAGAAAGAGTTTTTATCTCAGTGAAAACTCTCCTCCTGGACTCTAACTGACACCTCATAAGTTCTCTCCCATTTCTCCTGACTTAGAGATTTTCTCCTCACAAATTCATGTTCTTGGAGCCGTTTTTGGAGGGCAACTTGCGGAGTGATAAAATGATCTTCGGGTAGGGACATCTGTCTAAGGAGAGACTCATGAACCTGAAAAAGAAAATTCTTATTATTGAAGATAGTGCTGACATCCAGGAAACTCTTTCAGAGATTCTTGAGGCCCAAGGCTATTCCGTGGAGCTTGCGAGTAATGGGAAGGATGGTATGGATCGGCTGATCAACCGTGAGCCGCCTGAGCTCATTCTCCTTGATCTCAGAATGCCGGTGATGGGTGGAGAGGAATTTCGAAAGCTTCAACTTCAGATTCCCTATCTTTCTAGGATCCCTGTCATCGTGATGAGTGCGGATTCCTGTGTGAACCGCCGGGCGAATGTTCTTAAGACCGAGAGGATTTTAAAGAAGCCCTTTCATATTGAGGACCTTATGAACCTGATGAAAGAGGCCCTTCCTACAGAACAAGTCCAATCTCCATAAGAGCGCACACCAGGATCGTGAAAAAGATCACGGTCTCTCCCACAGGAAATCCATTGATCCAGCGGCGCTGATACTTAAGGTCTTTTTTCTGAAAGCGAAAGAGAAATCGACGCATGATACTCTTATCGGTCCTTTCCCTTAAAAAGTTCGATGCACTCTTTCAAGAGTGAAAGAGTCTTTGGCACTAGACTTGAAAAACTCATGGGCAACATCCAAGGAGGATTCATGAAATTTCTAGTACCAATGTTATCAGCCTTTTTCATTTTCACCGCATGTTCAAGTGCTCCTGAGAAGCTCGAGGACCGCAGGGCTTCTATCAACGAGGAGTACCAAGAGGACCTTGCTGACTTAAAAGAAGAGCGGGAAGAAAGTCTTAAGGAAGCCGAAGAAGAGTATCAGGATGATGTCCGGGAATACCGCCGGGAACGCGCCCACGAGGCCATCGATGACAGTGATAAAGTTGAATACGACGAAGATGGCAATGTCATCAATCTTCAGAACTAAGAAGCGAAATGGATAAAATCCTTTCGTCTGCTAATAAGACTTTGAGAGGCATGGTGACCGAGTTCGGGGAAATACTCCCCTTACTCGTCACTGGCCTTATCGTCTTTGGTCTTTTCTGGATCGGTGCTACATTGATCCGGAAAGGAGTTGAGCGAATTGCTCTCTCAAGAAATAATTATCATGGTGCGGCCATAGCCTTTGGGAGACTGGCCTACATCGGCATGATGTTTCTGGGTCTTCTGGTCGCCATGACCATTGCCTTTCCCTCTGTCACCCCGGCCAAACTCTTCTCCACTCTCGGAGTCGGTGGTGTGGCCATCGGTTTTGCTTTTAAAGATATTTTTCAGAATCTTCTGGCAGGAATCCTCATTCTTTTCCGGCAACCCTTTAAGATCGGAGATGAGATTAAGTCGGGAGATTATCAGGGCACGGTGGAAAAGATAGAAACCCGGGCCACCTTCATCCGGACCTACGACGGACAAAGAATCATTATTCCTAATGCCCAGATCTATACTGATCCTGTCTCTGTCATCACGGCCTACAATCTTCTTCGTTCAGAATACGATGTAGGAATTGGTTACGGAGATGACATATCCACGGCCCGGGGCCTGGCTCTGAACGCCATGAAAGAGGTCGAAGGAGTTTTAGAAGACCCGGCACCGGATGTCCTTTTATGGGATCTGGCCGGCTCCTCCAAGAATCTTCGCATCCGCTGGTGGACCTCGCCTGTTCGCTCAGACGTTCTCCAAGTCAAAGACCGGGTTCTTCAGAACGTAACAGAAACCTTACAGAAAAACGGAATCGACCTTCCCTTCCCTACGAATGTTCTCCTCTTCCACGATCAGACAGAGGAATTCGATGGGCAGCGTGATAAACAGCGGGAAGGATGGCCCGCCGGCAAAGAAATCCCTCAACCTCGTCCCATCGGTTTTCCACGCCAAAGACGTGAGGAAACCCAGGAACAGCCCTATTCATAGGAGGAGTTATGAAACTCATCGGATTATTTTTTATTCTCTCGGCTTTTGCCATCTCTTGCTCCAAGGAGCCTCAGGAAGCCTATCAGCAAGAGAGAGAAGAGATCATGCAGGAATACCAGCATGAGATAAAAGAAGCTAAGCAGGAAAGAGAACAAGCGCTCAAACAAGCTGAAGAAGAGTATCAAGATGAAATTATCGATCAGCGTAAAGAGCGTGCCATCGACACGATCAAAGACAGCGATGATGTGAATATCGATAAAGACGGCGAAGCCATACAAATCGTCGAATAAGGAGCCAAGATGAAGCTTTTACTTAGTATCACTCTTGCCCTGAGTATTCCCTGGGCCATGGCCAATACACTTTCCGCTGGAGAAAGTCTCCTGGCGGAAACCTTTAAAGAGGCCACAAAGCGCCGGGAAGGGATCATGAAGGAAGCGGCTGAAGCCCTGGCCATTACCCATGATGCTCTCGCGTATATGGAAAACAACGATAAGAAAAAGGCCCTCACCGCTCTTCAGGAGGCAACAGGGAAACTCGAAATCCTCATGGCCCGGGATAAGAGTCTTAAGCTTGCACCAGTTTCCGTGAGAGTTCAAAGAGCAGAACTTGTCTCAAGTGCCAAAAGAGTGGATGAAATCAAAGAAGCCGCTCAGGAAGCCCTGGATAACGATAATCTTCAAGAAGCAAGGGAGCTTCTCACCGGACTCAAAAGTGAGACAGAAATCACCGTCACTAGTCTTCCACTTATGAGTTACCCCGCGGCCATGAAGCAAGCCGCTTCCGAAATCGAAAATGGGAATATGGATAAGGCCAAGGTGACCTTAGCTTCTGCTTTAAGTGCAGTTGCCCAGGAAGAAGTCATTTACCCCATTCCGGTGGCCAAGGCAGAGTATTTCATCGAAGAAGCCCAAAGAGTAAGTAAGAAAAATCCAGTGGATGACGAAGCCGTGAA
Source organism: uncultured Bacteriovorax sp. (assembly GCA_964585845.1). Classification (GTDB taxonomy): domain Bacteria; phylum Bdellovibrionota; class Bacteriovoracia; order Bacteriovoracales; family Bacteriovoracaceae; genus Peredibacter. The sequence continues at coordinate 507 of CAZPFM010000060.1, read as the reverse complement.
GGTCTTTGCTAAAGCCGCCAAAGAAGAACTTAATCTGGCAGAGGCCCTTGGATACGGAATGGAAGAGGAAATGAAATCCATTGTGACAAAGATCGACGAACTCCAAAAGGATCCTCTGAAGAAGCCATCCTTTTATCAGGATCTAAAAGAAGAGTTTGCGAATCTAGGTCCAAGATCATCAGTGACAAGACAGGCGCAGGAAGCGGAGTAAGAATTAATCCTGCGCCCAGGAGATAAGTGCGAGCTCATGGCCAATTTCTTCGGCCGTGAGAACACTATCAATACAACCAGAGGCAATGGCCAGTTCTGGCATATCAGGATGCTCAGCGGTTCGGGGCTCCTGAGCATAGGTATGTCCACCGGCCGCTTTGATCATCTTTACCCCCTCCGTACCATCCGCACCCACCGCTGCCCCTGAGAGAACAACACCGATGGCATTTCGTCCGTAGAACTTCGCAAGACTTTCAAAAAGGACATTGGCCGATTGATTAATCCCCTTTTCAGGTC
>CAZPFM010000059.1:0-9022 GCA_964585845.1 uncultured Bacteriovorax sp. | reverse complement strand
CTACTCGTCTCGTTGAGACCTCCTTCAGCGACCTGAATCAGCGAGATCCCATCGTTGGCATTTCGAGATGCCACCCGTAAAGACTTCGTCTCTGATTCGAGTTTTTTGGCAATCGCTAACCCTGCCGCATCGTCTGCGGCCTTGGTAATGCGCTTACCGGATGATAATTTTGAGAACTCAGCTTCCTGTTGGGAATTACTCGCCCTCAAGTTTCGTTGGACCTCTAGTGAGGCCACATTGGTGTTGATTCTTAAGCCCATCAACGTACTCCTTGATAAGAATCGATTTAACCGACCACTATAGTCAGTCTAATCCCTTATCGATTTGCTCCAGTAATAGTTGATGAGTTTTTGCTGCTTCAAGACAAGAATCTTTAAGAAGTGAATTTTTTCAATATGTTAGCGGTGAGAGCGGAAAGACTAAATTTTAAGAATTTCCAAAAGAAAGCCAAGCCTTAGGGGACTAAAATCTATTTAATCGGCCCAAACGCCAAGACTCAGAGGCTAAAACTAGGTTTTCTGAATTTTATGAATAGTGGAAGTGGTGGAGTAACCATCCACAAAATTAAGCGAAAACACATCCCCACCCTGGGCGAGGACTTCCTTTCCTCCGACGATCTGATCAATCTTCCAATCTCCCCCCTTCACCAGAACCTGAGGATTGATTTTCAAAATAAGATTGAGAGGAGTGTCCTCTGTGAAGATCTCAACAAAATCGACTGATTTTAGCTGGGAGAGAACATACTGACGATCTTGTTCATTGTTGATGGGTCGCTCTTCACCTTTGAGACGCTTCACACTCGCATCAGAGTTGAGCCCAATAACCAGGAGGTCTCCAAGCTTTCTTGCCTCAGCAAGATAAGTCACATGACCCCGGTGAAGGATATCAAAGCAGCCATTGGTAAAGACAATCTTCTTTCCCTGATTATGACGGAGAAAGTTATCTAGTGCTGAACTAAACATTAGCGTCGAACAACCCGTGATCGGCTCATCTTACTCTGAAGATCATAGTAAGAAAAAAGCCCAAGACTCACAAAGTTAAAAAGAGAGAGGGAAGACCTAATGAGAAGTTTTCCCAGAGTTAAGTCTTCGTTTTCCATCGCTGAAACACGAATTGAGAAAATACTCTTTCCAAGAGTAGAAGTTTCACTCTTTTCGAAGACAGAAAAGTAAATAAGGTAGTAACCCACAAAGAGTGTGAGCATGAGAGGAGTAGCTTCATTGGGATAACGATTGGCAACTTCTGAGAGACTTAGACCAAGCACACGAGTCATGGTGAGACCCGTGAGGGTTACGGCAGATAAAATGAGAGCGAGATCGAGAATATAGGCGGCAACTCTCGTGGAAGAATCCGCACTCCGAAGAGGGGCAACCTCTTTCATAGGAGTGATCATTTTTTGAGAGATTTGGGCTTTTGAAGCAGAGGCATAAAAGCTCTCGAGATCACTCGGAAAGAAGCTCTCATGACTGGTTTCAAACTTCTGATAAGGACTGGTTCCTGTCCGCTCGCGGCGAACTGGATTTGATTTTGGCATTTCCTGGGGCTCAACCTTTGGCTCCTGGTGGAAACCGAGGCCGGAGGTAATTGGCTTAAAATCAAAGTTCTCTAAGTCAAAATCCATTATTTATCCCTCTTTAAGATCCAAGAATCTCATAACTTTTTTTGTCTAGCAATCTCTGTAAAAGGAGACCCGCACCAGTGGCCACGGCAGTAGGAGTCCTTAAGATGGGCGTGGGCAGGTGAATTCTTTCGAGGTTTTTACGCTCTAATAAAAGGGAGCGCTCCTCAGGAGAGAATCCTGCCTCCGGACCCACCACCAGGACATCTCTTCCAGTGGCTGTCTTTGATGGTTCATCACCGGATGATGATTGCGAATCAAGCCACAGGATCCGCTGGTATTCGTCCCACCTGATATCTTTAAGTCCAGCTTCCTGGATCTCAGGAAGATAGGCTGCGTTTGACTGCTCCAAGGCCGAAACTAAAAGTTTCTTCACCCGATCCTCTTCAGGAATTTTTATTTGAGAATATTCACCACGGACAAGGTAGATCCGTGAGAACCCCAGTTCCGTGGCTTCTTTCAGGCAAAGTTCGAGTGCATCTTTTTTCGGAACGACCAAGGCGAGGTCATAATTCAAATCCCGGGAGACAGTTTCCCTCTTGATGACCTTAATCCGGAGATTTTTTTTGCTCACCGATTCAATCACTCCAGAGACTTTGAGCCCTTTTCCGTCAAGAAGAAGGATCTCTTCTTTGGTCTGAATCCTTACTACCGACACGAGATGGTGGATAAGGTCCCCGTGAAGTTCTATAGACTCTCCCTCGGGAATTTCTTCAAGATAGAGGGCCCTCATTTCTTCTCCAGAAGAAGGGCAGACCAGTCACCGCGGGTGTGGTGCTTAACGAGATGGACTTCTTTTTCGTAAGAGCGAAGTACCTCATCGACCTGGTGGTTAAGAAGACCTGAGAGGATGATAAATCCTTTAGGCTTTACTCTGCTCAGAAGATAATCCCGTTCTGAGAGAAGGACATTCTGAAGAATATTGGCAAAGACCAGATCATAGCTCTGTTTAAGCTGATCTCTTACTTCCGGTAGAAGAAGTCGAAACCGCAAATCCACAAACCCATTGATCCGGGCATTTTCAAAAGCATTCTTATTGGCTTCGGGATCGATGTCATAGAAATCAATCTCCGACTGGCGGTTAAAAAGAAAGACGGCTAAGCCCAGGATGCCTGAACCAGATCCGAAATCTAAAACCTCATTTAATTTTGAATTGTCCAGCTCCTCCACCAGAAGTTTTAAGCAGAGGAAGGTTGTCTCATGGCTTCCGGTCCCAAAACCCATCCCGGGATTTATAAAGAGCTTTCCGGCTTCGGCTTCAGCTTTTTTCATCCAGGCAGGAATCACCTGGAGATTATCCGAGACAATGATGGGCGAGTAGTGCTTCTTCCATTCGCTGTTCCAGTCTGCAGTCTTTTTTTCCTCGAGCTGAGTTTCTCCCAGGTAGTTCTTTTTGACTTCGGCCTCGAAAGATTTTGCGCTCATCTCGGTGTCAAAGAAAAAACGCAATGTCTGAGGTCCGGACTCCATAGATTCTTCAACCTCCCCGATCACTTCCAGGGGAAGATCCCCTCCGGAATATGAACGCTCTCCCAGAAGAGCATCCACCTCAGGCTCAGAAAGAGAGAATTCTTCCGCACCAGTTGAAGAAAAGTCCTCCATCGCGGTGAGAATGAGCCGGTCGAGTTCGGCGCGGCCAATATGCAGCTGAAAGAGTGTTAAGACCCAGAAATTATCCATTCGCGGTATATATCTAAAACCATGTCCTCTGGAGAATAAAAAAATTACAGTTGGGCAAATTTTTTAGACGGAAGTATAGGTTTTTTGGTATCTCCATCCGGATATGGATCAAAAAGTGCACATCATCGCAATCGCGGGTGGTTCAGGCTCCGGAAAGACTACCTTTGCTAAAAAGGTGATGAAAAACCTCTACGGTGCCAAGGCCATCCTTTTGCACATGGATTCTTACTATCTCCCTAGTCATCCAAAAACCCTCTACACCTCTTCCGGCAAGGCCAATTTCGACCATCCGGACGCCTTCGACTGGCCTCTTTTGCGTCAGCACTTAAGTGATCTTAGACAGGGTCGAAGTATCAAATGTCCGGTCTATGATTTTGCCACTTCAAGCCGCACTGAGGAATACGAAACCCTGGGCCCTTGTCGTGTGGTTTTATTTGAAGGGATTTTTTCTCTCTACGACCTTGAGATCCGCGCCATGCTCGATATCAAGGTCTTTCTCCATGTGGATTCTGACATCCGCTTTACCCGACGACTTCACCGGGATGTCAAAGAGCGTGGAAGATCGTTAGAGTCAGTTATCGCCCAGTACTACGATACTGTTCGACCCATGTACCAAAAATATCTTGATCCTCAGCGCCAGTACGCTGACTTCACCGTGGGTGAAGAAACGGATGTTGCCTCCCTCATTCTCTCTGCTAGAATTAAAGAGATACTTGCAGAAGAAACCACTCCTCATGAGGCCCAATCCCTTTGAAGAATAAGTATTTCTCTGTCATGCCCATCGGGGGAGTCGAAGAGATCGGCTCCAACATGACTCTTATCAAGACTCCGACTGAAGACATTCTCATCGACTGTGGCATCCTCTTTCCCTACGAAGAGTGCTTTGATATCAACTATCTCATTCCGGATTTCTCTGCGGTTGACCCGACAAGAACAAAGTCTATTGTCATTACCCATGGTCACGAAGATCACATCGGAGCTCTGGGGCATCTTTTGCAAGAGTTCCCCCATCTTGTTGTTCACACCACCCCGTTTACTCTGAAGCTTATCGAAAAGAAGCTCTCGGAGTGGGATATGAAGTTTCAGTATTCCATTTTTACAACAGGTGAAGACCTCGACTTTGATTCGATCACCGTCACTCCGGTCCATGTGAATCACTCTATTCCGGAAACTCATGGCATGATTATCCGGACTAAAGATTTAAAATGGGGAGCTCTCTACATTTCAGACTTTAAAGTTGATCTCTACTCAAGTTTCGAAGCCCCCATCAACTTTAAGCTTATTCAGGAAAAGTTAAATCCTTGCGAAAAAACCATCTTCTTTCTCGATAGCACCAATATCACTAATGATGGAAAGACCGTTTCAGAAGATGAATTGAATCACGACCTTCAGGGAATCATCGAGGGTCCAGAAGACCGACTTTTTCTTACTCTCTTTGCTTCCAATGTTCACCGCCTTGAAACCATCTGCAAGATGGCCAAGTCCGCCAAGAGGCGAATTGTAGTCATGGGACGCTCTCTCAAAAACTATCTGGAAGCAGCTTCACTCAGTGGGCATTCAAGTCTTGGAGTAGATGACGTTCTCTTACCCGAGAACGTGAAAGGAGAAAGCGGGCGTTTTCTTATTCTTCTCTCCGGATGCCAGGGAGATTTTCTCTCCGCTCTACGTCGTTTTAGCTATGGTGAAGACTCTAACTTTAAGCCCACTCCTGCTGACAAAGTCGTCTTTAGTTCAAAGGTCATTCCTGGGAACGAAAAAAAGGTTGCCCGGATTTATAATAAACTGACTGAACATGGTACTCATATCGTGACGGCTTACGACTCGCTCATCCATGCCTCAGGTCACCCGGGTAAGGAAGACCTCCATCTTCTTCTCAAGAGCTTTTCTCCGGACTACTACGTTCCCATCCATGGCGAGTCCTATATGCTTTTAAAGCATCATGACTTCATCAAAGAGCATTATCCTAAGATCACTCCCGCTATCATCTATAATTACCAGGAAATCGTCCTGGGAGATTCCGAAATCAAAATTGAAAAGCATGAGCACAAGGATCCGCGCCTCATCCACGGTAAACGCCTTGAGATAGAAAGAACCCAGATTTCCCAGAGACGAAAACTTGCCACTCTAGGAGCCGCTTTCATCACCTACGTTTCGGGGAAGAATGAACTCACCGTGACAACCCTTGGTCTCCCTCTCTTTGCTGATGGACTAAAAGAAAAGCTTCTCAAAAAACTTGAGCACTCCCTGAAAAAGGATCTTCATTCCAGAGATCCTGAATATGTCCGGGAACAGCTTCGGATTCAGACAAGACAGTTCTATAATAATTTTCTTGGATATAAACCAGTGACAGAGGTTCATCTGATCAAATGAATGAACTAACGATCATTCTCCTTATCCTCACGAATGTTTTTATTGCGGCCCTCCTGGGGGTTTTGGTCTACTTCATCGTGAGACTTGTCAAAGAAGACCGAGGTAGAAGAGAAGAAGCTCAATCGAAGGGACCTGCCTATCACCCGGAAGTTGAAGGCCGAATCAATGAGTTAAAAACACTTCGCCCTGTTTCCCGTGATCTCTTCTGTCCTAACCATCCCGATGAGCCAGGTGAAGCTCAATGCGCCATTTGTGATGAACTCTACTGCAAGGTTTGCATCCGTCCTTTTAAGTCTCTTCACTACTGCAAAGAACACCTCGCCCTCATCATGCGACACGACTGGGTAGAAATCCTGACACTCAAGACCTCAACGACCGACCCGGAAGAGGGTGTGCGTCTCTATGACAGAAAGAAGCTTGTTTTCAGAGAGCATGGCCTACCTACTTATGTAGAAACCCATTACAAGATTGACGTAGATTCCGATCACATCGAAACCCATTTAAAGCTCTTCGCCATTGATGAGCAAGCCCCCGAAATCAAAGAGTTCTTTAAGACTGTTTAGTTCTCAGACACCCCTATATTTTTTTCTATCTATCCAACGTGATGAAGGAAGAGAACTATCATTCTATGTATGAGACATATTCTCTATCTTCTATTCTTAGGTAGTCTTGTAAGTTCGCTTGAGGCGAAAACCATTCATATAATTCACACGAACGATCTACATTCATTTTTTCAAGGTACAAACACTGGTAAGGGCGGGTACGCCAGGCTTAAGACGGTCATTGATCGCCTGCGATCAGAATCGGCCGCGCAATCTATTCCAAGTCTCTATTTGGACGGAGGAGATTTCGGAGAAGGGTCCTCTTTCTTTGCGGCCAAAAAAGGGAGAATGAGTCTTCGAGCTCTTGATCTTCTAGGAGTAGATGCCACCGTTTTGGGGAATCACGATTATATGCTCGGAGGCCCGGAGCTTGGACAGAGCATTCGAGACGTAAAACTTAAAACACCAATTCTTTCAGCAAATCTCGTTGGGAAAAAGAAACTCGGCCTTGATGGTCTTATTTATCCTTTCAAGGACTTTGAATTCACTGATCTCAAAGTTCGGGTCATCGGACTTTCCACTGCCGAAAAACATGGCCAGTACCAACTAAAACCACAGGGTAAAATCCTGGATCCAATCAAGACTGGCCTACGGGAGTTGAAAAAAGCCGCAAACAGAGAGATCGATCTCGTCATTTCCCTTTCCCACACAGGATTTGATCAGGATGAAGAACTTATCAAGAGGTCATCCAATCTCAATCTTGTTGTCGGTGGACATGATCATTTATTATTTAATGAACCCCGTTTAGTCACGAATAAATTCGGAAATTTAGTTCCCGTTCTTCAGGCGGGTGCTAATACGATGGCGGTAGGGTCTCTCTATCTCGATATCCAGAATGGAGTGACAAAAGTTTTAAAATATGAAGTCGTGCACATTGAAAAGGACACTCCCTTAGATATAGAGGCATCTGATTTTGTGAGTAAAGCTATCAAGGCCCGAGAAGATTTTTTTGGGCGCAGCTGGGATGAAGTCATAGGCTCAACAGATATCCTATTATCTGGAAGAATCGACGGACGAATGAAAAACAATCGCTCTTGCTGGTCCCGCCATTTGGCACGTATGACTCGTATAAGTACTGGTGCAGATCTCGGATTACAACTTGATGTTCTTCAGTCCAGTCAGATCGATCCCGGTCCAATTACCTTCGGCAATATCATCGATAACTTCACTCATATCTCAAGCTGGGACCCTCGAGGCTGGGAAATCGCAGTGATTGGCATCAGAGGATTCTTCCTTAAACAACTTTTGAAGCAAGTTTCAGATGGTAAATTTGAAAAAAGCTCTACGATTGATGGTCTTGAATTAAGTTCAGGATTCTATGACACTGTCGAAAACGACCCCTCAGAAGCACTCATTAATGGGCAAAAGATTAAGAATCTAAAAGAATACACCCTCGCGCTCCCTGCAGAATTTCTCCGGGGACTTAGAGAGTCTTTTCCAATTGCTAAGCCTTTTCTCAATGCCAAGAAAAAGAAAAGAATTTTTTACTGGGAGGAAATGGAGAACTACGTACGAGAAAATTCTCCCATTCGTTGCCTGGAAGAGTAAAAAAAAGGGCCTCCGAAGAGGCCCTGGAAATTAGATTTGGGAATCTGTCTGCCGCTCATTCTTTTTCATAAAAGAAGGAGTGTCGAATTCATCTTCATCGAAATTAAAGAATCCAAGTTTTTCGGCAATAGACTTAATTCTGTTTTCGCGGTTCTGAGCGGCGGCATCGCTGGTTTTTACGTCTGAAACAGGATCATTGTGGATGAACTCTGTTCGCTCGAGTTTTTCTGTATTCTCACGGGCAACTCTCTGCGCTGGTTCATATGCTTTTGTCGATTCATATCGATTGGCCGCACTCTGGAGTTTCTCTGCCCAATTGATTTTGTTTTCAGCTGCAGGAGACTCTTCTCTTTCAGTTGCAAAACTCATCTCAGATTTAACCGCATAGTCCGTATGTCTGGTAGCAGCAGGAGCCACTGGCTCAGGAGCTCGTGGAGCTTCAAAAGTTGCGGCCGGCTTTTCAATAGCAGGTGCAGAAACAGGAGCGGCAGGTGTCGTTGCTTCCATTCTTGTGGTAACCGGAGTAGCGGTGCGGATTTCAGCTTTTGCACCCTGAAGGCCCGTAGCTATGACAGTAACCTTGATGTCATCGCCCATTTCATCATCGATGACTGTACCGAAGATGATTTCAGCGTCCTCATCAGCAGCTTCCATAATAAGTGTCACGGCTTGATTTGTTTCAAATGTCGTGAGGCTTGAGCCACCAGTGATATTGATGATGATCCCAGTTGCTCCATCTATAGAAATATCTTCGAGAAGCGGAGAGCTGATCGCCTGCTTAGCTGCAGTGACAGCTCGATTTTCACCGGTTGCAATTCCGGTCCCCATGAGTGAGAGACCTTTATTCGTCATAACAGTAGCAACGTCAGCAAAGTCAGCGTTGATGAGACCAGTGTTGTTAATGAGATCCGAGATACCCTGAACGGCGTTCAGAAGAACTTCATCGGCAGCTCGGAAAGTTTCAACGAGAGAGAGGCTCTCTCCTGCTAGCTGTAGGAGACGCTGGTTCGGGATACTGATAAGTGAATCCACAGACTCTTCAAGAGTGCGGATCCCTTCTTCGGCTTGACGAGAGCGTCGCTTACCCTCGAAAGCAAATGGCTTAGTGACAACACCAACGGTGAGGGCACCCATTTCACGAGCGAGTTTAGCGATAACGGGAGCAGCTCCAGTTCCTGTTCCACCACCCATTCCAGCAGTAATA
>CAZPFM010000058.1:0-9138 GCA_964585845.1 uncultured Bacteriovorax sp. | reverse complement strand
ATCCTCGTGATCACCAGTTGCGGGAAACCCCAGTACAAGCGAGGCCTTGTGGACCGTTATCTGGCCCGTTCAGATTATTGGGGACTCCCGGCCCTTGTGGTCTTTAACAAGATGGACGAATACGATCCCAAAGAATTTGATATCAACTTTGAATCCGATCGATTGAAGTGGCTTGAGGCCCAAAGCTTTGAAGTCTCGGCACTCGATCAGAACTATAAACCGAAATATCTTAAGCAGGGCTTTGAGGATTTAAAGAATATTCTTCAGGGTAAAACAGCTATTCTCCTGGGTCACTCCGGAGTGGGAAAGAGTCGACTGGTGACTGAACTCACTGACGGAAAGGTTGAACTCTTGAGTGGAGAACTGGGTAAAGTCGGTAAGGGTGCTCACACCACGACCTGGGCCGAACTCATTGATGCCGGAGACTTCACTTTGATTGATTCGCCCGGTGTGAGATCCATGTCTTTAAATGATCTCACCCAGGAAGATGCTCTTTTATGCTTTTCTGATATTGGCGAGTTTGCCACAAAATGTCAGTTTGTGAGCTGTCAGCATGATGAGAACTCAAAAGGTTGCTTTTTCCAAAATCTCGATCCTGATCTGCGGGAGTCTCAGCTCATCCTCTCGCGCCTTGATTCGTATCTTCGTATCAGAGAAGAGGTCTCTGAAATTCCTGACTGGCAAAAGAAACGCTAGTCTCTACCGGTAGATGATCGGAGAGAGCACAGCGCTTGCCCTTTCTTTCAAAAGTAAAATCCAGTGACTTCATTTCCGTAAAAGCGATGGCCTCTCCCTGATCCCGGAAGAGAATATGGTCGAGCCACTCGAACTTATCCCCATCAGTTTTATAACACTCATTCTTATGCCCAAAAGTACTTTGATTCTCGCTGGCCAGGGCCAGCGGGATCATGTCCATTCGGTTGATGGTTTCCTCAAACTCAGAACTTCTTCCATCAATATTGAGATCCCCTACAAGAATCTGTGGGATTCCATTTTCTTCGTGGGTCCGCATGAGATCCATGATCTGATTAGTTTGATGGAAGCGAGAAAGGGAGAAGCGCTCCTCACTTTGAAGGTGGGTAGCAAAGAGTTGAAAGTTTTTAAACTCCAAACCCACCGCTCCTTTTGAAGCGTAACAATCAGCAGTTCCGCACCAATCGAAGAATACGTAATCAAGCGCCTTAAAGGGAAGCTTACTCAGAACAAAGACACCTGAACTCATGAAAGGATAGACGAGATTTTCTTTACCCAGGTAGTACATGTGAGGGTAAACGTCTTTGAGGTCTTTTTTAATATGAGAGCGAAAGTGCCGGTCGAAGGCTTCCTGAAGGACCACCACCTCATGGGGAAGAGTCCGAAGTTTTTCCACGATCCGATGGGTTCGTGTCACCTGAAGGCTGAACTTAATGGGTTTAGGGAGCATGAAAACATTCCAGGAAAGGATCCTGACGGATTTAGCGTGAGCAGAAATAGAAATAGAAAAGAATAAGAAAAGAAATCCTGCCATCCGGTGCATCTTCATCTCCTCATGAGAATCGTAAGATTAGAATAAAATAAATATGTCGGGCTTCAGTCGGGACTAGGTTCAGATTGCGTGAAGAAAAGCACGAGGGAGGCAGAGGCCTCCCCTATCCTTCAGCGTTCACCTAAGTCAAACTTAGCGGAAACGATCGAAACGATAATTGTGCTGATGCTGTTCGTGCTTTTCCGTGGAGGAGATCGCACGCTCGTGATGGTAAGAAGCGCAGCTCACCATCAGGCCGAGAACGAAAAATAAGGCGACTGTCTTGGTCATAAAGCCTCCGTTTGGTTTATTAACCTCAAAAGACTTGTCGGCTTTTTGGAATGAGAAGTGAGGGAAATGTAGGGAAAATATTTCGCACTGATTAAAAGGACTTAAGCTTATTTCCTGAGTAAAAGATTCGCCTATATGGTGACTTCACCAGGACTTTTTGGAACCGGTGTTCGGCCTTTCTCATCAACGGTTTTATAGGGAAGAAAGACCAGGATACTGGAATCTTTTTGAGAAATCTTCACCTCAGAGGCACTCACATCAGAGGGTGTGCTGAGTGAATAGGAGAATTCACTGAAGGCGACCTTCTCCCCTCCCTTTCTTTGCTTCTCACCCTTAATCTGAATCTGGGAATCCTCCACCTTGATGTCGAGTTTCAAATCCGGATCCATGGGATCAATCTTTAAGGTTCTGCCCTCTTTTGACTCCAGCCAGGTGGTCTTCACAGGAGAGGATGCGGCAGACGGAAATGCGGAGCGATCTAAATCCTGAAAGCCCTTAAAGGCATCAGAGAAACTTTCATGCATCATTTTTTCCAGGTCTTCGAAGAGACCCTCATCAGGACCATTTCCATGAAGGAGTTTCTCCATGATCCGGCGATGCATTTCCAGCCGAAGTTCCATGGGCGTGAGTTCTTTTTTCGGTGCTTCTTTTTTCTCTGAAGCTGAAAAGGCGAAGCTAGGAATGAGAAGGATAAGTAGTGTCAAAATCTTCATGCTCATAAACTGGTTCCTCTCCTCTGGATGTCAAGGGCGACTTCCGTGAGAATCCCGGAGAGAAGGTCTAATCCGTCTAAAAAAAGCGCAGGACCTGGCTGAAGAAAAACAGAGGGATCGAGTTCGTAAATTGCCTGATGCTTCACCGCTGAGATTTCAGAGTATCCTGCTCGCGCTCTGATTTTTTCGATCTGAACTTTCTTTCCACACCAGCAGGCAAGGATAATGTCCGGATTAAGCTTTGTGATTTCCTCATCAAAGACTTCCCTTTCACTGGCCAGTTTTCCTGTGCGGTTGCGGAAAAGAGGCTCTCCTCCACAGATTTCGATCATCTCTGAGAGCCAGAGACTCCCGCTGAATCTTGGCTTGTCCCATTCTTCAAAATAAACCTTGGGTCTAGTGGGAAGAGTGGCCGCTTTCTTCCCGATCTCATCTATTTTCTTTCGAAAACCTGAAACAAGCTCCTGCGACCTGGTCTCCTCTCCGACGATTCGTCCCAAGAGAAGAATGTAATCAAGGATCTCTTCGAGAGATCGCTGCTGAGTGATGAAGACAGTGAGCCCACGCCCCACGAGTTCCCGGGCGACATCCTTCTGGATGTCTGAGTAGCCCAGTATGAGGTCAGGGTGCATTTTCTCAATCTCGTCATAGCTAGAGCGCACAAACTGACTCACCTTCGGGAGGAGTTTTGCTTCGGGGGGACGCATGACGTACTCGCTCACACCCTGAATCAGACTTTCTTTGCCGAGAAGATACAGAGTCTCGACTGATTCTTCAGTCAGGCATATAATCCTACTTGGATAATCCATCTTTTCTCCTCGTGATATTTTAAAGGATTTGTATGCTGAAATCCATGCTGGGCCTCTTTTTCACCTTATCCCTGACGACAATCGTTTTCGCTCAGGAAGACCATGCCACGGTTTCTTTGCAGCGCTGGAAGGATAAGCTGGTAGTAAGTCTTGTTCATGAAAATGGATGGCACACCTACTGGAAAAATCCGGGTGATGCAGGTCTTCCGACGGCCTTTAAGTTCACTCAAAATTCCAAATCCATAGATCTTAAAGACTACGAGTGGCCTGTTCCCACCAAGTATATTGAAGAAGGCGACATCCTCACTATCGGCTACGGTGGAACCAAACACTTCTTTTTCGATGCTCCTGCAGGGGACCTGAGTGCTCATGTGACCTTTCTTATCTGTAAAGACATCTGTATCCCGGGAGAGGCCAAACTCTCCCTCCCCGCCAAGACCAGCTACACATCGAACCGACCAAGTAAGATGTTTGCAGAATCAGAACTTAAAGAAGGCTTTGAGAAGCTGCCGGAAATCACTGAGGCTCCAGAGAATTTTGAGTACTACCTCACAAGAGAAAAAGATCAAAACTCCCTGACCCTTCACTACTCCCTTAAAAACCTTGGCTCCAAGAAACTTCCCCATAAACTTGGTCTCCTCACTGCCTTCCCTCACCCTCCCTTTGGATTTAAGCGTGAAAAGCTTTTTCAGGATGAGAATACCATCTATGGGAAGATGGAGATTGACTGGGACGGGGAGTATCAGGATCCCCCGCGTCCGTTACCGGCCGATGGTTCTTTCAAAGATGCTGACGAGCTCGAATTTCTGATTAATTCTCCTGTTTCCGGCAAAGTGGAAAAAATTAAACTTAAAGTGAAAGATTTTACTTTGAGCACGGTCACGTTGGATGATTTCTATAAAAAGCTTAAGCCCTTTGACCCGGAGAAGTCCTCAGCCTCGGCTTCAAGTGCTGGGGATGAAAAGAATCTCTTGCAGTACCTCTTCTTTGCTTTTCTAGGCGGACTCATCCTTAACCTCATGCCCTGTGTTCTCCCTGTTATTTCCCTCAAGCTCTTTGGTCTCATTAAGCATCGAAACGAGTCTCGTCAGCGGCTTCTTGCCCACAACATCTCCTACACAGCTGGGGTCATCGCAACTTTTATGGGTCTGGCCCTCGTGGTGGCAGGTCTAAAAGCCGGCGGAGAAGAAATCGGCTGGGGTTTTCAGCTTCAATCTCCGGCCTTTATTCTCGTGATGATGTTAATTCTTTTTATTCTGAGTTTAAACCTCTTCGGTCTCTATGAGTTCTACACTCCAGGTGGCTCTAAACTTGGTGGCACTCAAACTCCCGAAGGACTCTCAGGTGACTTTTTCTCAGGTGTCTTAACAACGATCCTCGCTACTCCCTGCTCAGCTCCTTTCCTAGGAACGGCCCTGACCTTTGCCTTCACCACGAGTAACTTCACGATCTTTCTGATGTTCTTCATGATCGGTCTGGGTCTAGCTTTTCCCTTTCTTCTCACGGCCATTTTTCCACAGAGTCTTGCTCTTTTTCCAAGGCCTGGTGCCTGGATGGAAAAGCTTAAATACTTCCTGGGTCTCTCACTCCTGGGGACGGCCATCTGGCTCTATGATGTCTTCGTGAGTCTGGTGAATTTCGATTTATTAAGTTGGCGGCTCAACCTCTTATTTGCTCTGTGGTTTTTTGCCTTCTTCTTCGCGCAAAAGATCTCCAAGCGAAAAATCCTTCAGTTTCTGGTCTTCGCCCTTCCTCTGGTATTAACCGTCGTTGCTATTCAAAACCTGGAACTCAAACCCCTTACAGAGTCCTCCCGGAAAAGTGAAGGTTCCTGGGAAAACTGGTCAGAAGAAAGAATGATGGCCGTAAAAGAGTCACCGGTCTTCGTGGATTTTACCGCTGAGTGGTGTCTAACCTGTAAGGTCAATAAGAAGCTTGTTCTTGAGACCTCAGGCTTTGAAGCCTTGAAGGAAAAATACGGATTTAAAACTATGCGGGCCGATTGGACAAGACGGGATGATCGCATCACGGAATTTTTAAAGCGCCATGGGGCGGTGGGAGTGCCGGCCTACTTCATTCAAAAGAATGGAAAGATCATTCCTCTTGGAGAAACCATCAGTCTCGGAGAAATAGAAGAAGAACTTCGCTGATTACTCGTCGTCAAATTTCGGAGGAAGAACCATCAATTCCTGGATCTCTTCCTTAGGACTTCTGTTCTCATAGAGAACTTTGTAGATCCCATCAAAAATCCTGGTCTTGATGTGCTGTTTTTGGGCCAGAAGATGGGCCGCCTTCGTTGTCTTATACCCTTCCACCACAGACTTAGAAGAGCGGATGATCTCCTCGGCCGCTCTGCCTTTGGCAATTTCAATCCCAAAAGATTTATTTCGGGAAAGCTCACCAGTGGTAGTGAGAATCAGATCCCCCATTCCAGAAAATCCATAAAAGGTTTCAGGTCTTGCACCCAGGACTTTTCCAAACCGCAGCATCTCAACGATTCCACGAGTGATAAGAGCGGCCCGGGTATTGTGGTTATATCCTAAACCTTCCATGATCCCACCTGCGATGGCTATGACGTTTTTGAGAGCTCCTCCAAGGAGGACTCCTTTAACATCAGTAGTGGGCATAGACTTAAAAAACGGAGTTGCAAGCATCTCGCAGGCCTCAAGAAGTTTTTCTCGGTCTTCCCCTGCCAGAGAAACAATAGTGATCTGCTTATCCACGATCTCTTTAGCAAAGGATGGACCGGAGAGATACATGAGCTGACCCCGGAAGTCCTCAAAATGAGCGAGAAACATCTCATCGGGTAGACGAAGTGTTTCGTGATCAATGCCCTTGGCAAGAGAAATCAAGGGTACACCGGCCTTAAAGAGTTCTCTGAGCTCTGACTCATTCTGAGTGCAGAAGCTCTCGATGGCCGACATCGGAAGACCTGAAACAATCAGGTCCACCCTTTCTTCAGTAAGAGACCGAACTTCCTCCCAGTTGCGGGCCGCTTTGATGCTGGCCGGGAGTTTCTGGCCGGGAAGATAGGTTTTATTCTCTCCCTGATTGATCTCAGAGGCGAGTTCATCTGAACGGACCATGATGATGACACGTTTAAAATTATGAGAGAGGACAAAGGCCAGGGATGTTCCGAAGGCCCCACCAGCAAGGACCAGGGCCGTGTTGAATTTCATGATCTTCCCTTTATAGGCTTATAACACCTTTGATCTGACTTACTTTCTC
The DNA here is from genome assembly GCA_964585845.1 of uncultured Bacteriovorax sp. Classification (GTDB taxonomy): domain Bacteria; phylum Bdellovibrionota; class Bacteriovoracia; order Bacteriovoracales; family Bacteriovoracaceae; genus Peredibacter. The sequence continues at coordinate 2,593 of CAZPFM010000058.1, read as the reverse complement.
GTAAAGATCGAGAACTTCTTGAGTACTTTTCATGAGCTTGCGGGCGCTGATAGAGACGTAATTGCCTTTGGCAGAAGGAGTTTCAGTGATGGTGTAATCCGGAAGAAGGGTGAGAACCTGAGACTTTTCATTGGTCTTTACGATGAACTTGAACTCGTAATAATCGGGCCACTGATAAGTTTGATCTAGTAATTCCTGGAATTTTTCTTTCGACATAATTTCCTACTCTTAGATTTCATTATATCCCAAAGCCTTGGAATTTCATGATGACTTTTTTTCCCCTTCCCGAGGGAAAAAAGTCGAACTCTCATCCACCTGACGGGCTTCACCGAAGAACAAGTCATAGACGACTTATTTTCAGAACCGAGGTGACTATGAAAACCCTATGGATTCTACTTTGTATCTCTCTCTCTTATAGCGCATACGGGAAGGAATTTAAATACATTAAGCTCGACCCTGAGTTCGAAGAATATCTTCTCCGGGCTAATGGGAAAAAGTCTCAGGGATTTCTCCCGGAGGTCAAGGCCAGCGATAAAGAAATTGAAGGTCGCATGCGGGAAGCTCTTCTTGGAGCAAGTCCCAAGATGAATTTTGCTCCCGATCCTTCCCCGGTGGGAGGAGAAGAGCCGCCTCTCTATAACGAAATCCGAGAGCACCTTCAGAACTCCCACCAGCAGATTGGTCTGGATGAAATCACACGAATTGATCGATTGAACCGAGAGTTTAATCTTGGGAAAGAAAACTTCTCCGGCTTTAGTTGGCAGAAGCCCTTTGGAACGGTTCAGGTCTATGTGGACCGTCAGGTGACACCAAATCTTTATACCGAGGGACCCCATGATCAATGGCTCGTCCAGGACACTTTTAGCTTTGAAGTTGAGGCGACGACATTTCTTGAATCCTTGAGGCAGGAGAAGCTTGCCCGGATGTCCGAGCGTGAAGTCGGGGCCTTTGCGGGTGTAACATTTAAGCGAGTCTACACCTACTATCACTATGCTCCTAGCTATCAGGCAGGACTCACTTCGGATCTCTCGAAGCTCTTTCTCCCCTTCACGCGTTTCAATCAAAGCGGGATTGAAAATCTTGCTCATAATGAAATCATTAAAAGAGAAGATAAGTTTACGGCCAAAGCAGGTGGACTTATTTCAACCCCACCTATCTACAATGTCTCTTTTTCTGCGGGGATTCTGGCAGAGGCCGACATGGAGCTTATGACAAGTGTTCAGGGGATTCATACAAGTGATCCCAACGCTCGCCGCTTCACTATTGGCTCCCGGGGAAAATCGACTAAGAAGACTGGGGCCTATCTCCAGCTTCAACTCGATTTCTTTAAGCTTTTAAAACTCTCCCTCATTCGTGCGGAGATGAATTACGAATACACAAAGAGCCGGGAATTTACCTTGGGATTCACCCCCGCCCAGTGGCAGGGGGCCCTTTCAAAGTCAGCTGAAGGAGATGAACTGCGCTCACTCTGGCGAGGCTTCACAGAGATTAAGCATCTTGAGCCCTATGTGATCAGACTTGAAGAAGGTCAGTCCGAGAGTATTGAGGCTTATGGAAACATTCTCCTTTGGGGCCGGATGGATAAGTCCAAGCATGAAACCAACCGGATCATTAAAGATGGCGAGGTTCATCTTTTCCATAAGACCTATATGCAAGACACGAAATTCGTGGAGAATCTCCTCTCCCGTATTTTTTCAGAATTTATTTATAAGCTCTTGAAGCTTCCCATGGGCACAAAGAATGTGGCGATCTACGATAAGAAGCTTACCATGGAGTACAAGGCCAACCACCCTCAGGCGGAGAACTCAAATATTCAACGGGTGAAAGCGGCCGAAGATCTCTCCTTTAAGATCTCCCGCTCTATCGAGGTCGCTAGTAAGAGCTATGTGAATGACGCCATCTGGTTTGTCTCAGAATTCACATCCCTTCCGTCTTCCTACAAGAATGATCTCAAAAAAGGAAAGCTCAAGACTCCTGTCCGGGTAGAATCTCATCTGCGGGTAGAGCAAGCAGGATTTAAGCATTTTGTGAGTCTTTCTCAAAAGGATCTTTTCGGAAGCCTTGTTCGAGTCTGCAAGTCCAAGAATCTCAGTAAGTGGCAGGATGAAGTGGAAAGAATCCGCATGCTCAAGGCCAATCACAGTAATAAGGAAGATGCCTGCGTTCAGGTCATCGGCTCTCTCTACATGATTTTCTGGAACGATTACCAGGCCTATTATGAGATGCCTTCCCTCGCCCATTTCCGAAAATTCCTTATGGAGTACATCAATAACTGTGAGAAGATCACTGACTTAAATGAGCTCTTCGGGGAGAAAAATGTCTTCCTCAACGGAGAGATCACGGCCAAATTCCCCAATGGTGGGCACTTCCGGGATGTATTCTCCCGTGGACAATTCAGGGGCTATGGAGTTATTGATAACTTCAAGCGGGCCGGCGGAACGAGAACCCCTGCGAGTATTACAAGCGAGTAAATTTGAATAAGATTAGCGGCGACGATGCACGAAAGCGACTTCTCCAGGGAGAAGTCGTCGCCATTCCTACTGAGACCGTTTACGGGCTTGCGGCCTGGATTAAGTCCCACGAAGGACTTCAG
>CAZPFM010000057.1:0-9255 GCA_964585845.1 uncultured Bacteriovorax sp. | reverse complement strand
GCCACCCTAGAGTAAAGTGAATGAGGCAGGTAAGAAAAAGTGTCGAGAATAAAAACCCGAGGCTAGAAAGAAGGACCCCCTCCCGCCAGATGGGACGAATGACTTTGGGGGAGGAGCCCAGTCCTCCGGAGAAGAGGATAAAGATGAGGGAAACTGTCCCTAAGGTATGGGCGGCCTCAAAATTATCAATAAAAATCCCGCCATAGCCTTCGACACCCAGGAGCATGCCCAGGCCAATAAAGATGAGGAGAATAGGAAAACCGAATCGAGATGTCGCTTTGGATGTGAAAACACTGATGAGGAGGACTAAACCACTGATCATCATGATCCGGAGGGTTTCTTTATCCATCCCTACCATTATAGATTTCTCCTCTCCTAAGCCCTACTAGAGAGGTCATAATTTTTCTTAATCTTGATTATGAAAATCATTTAATTTGAGGCGCCATCCTGATTTGTGTTAAAAAGGACTAAATCCCGGAGAAAGACCATGGCAAAAATCTTAATCATCGAAGACGAAAAAAAAGTATCGGCCTTTATTCAACAAGGTCTCTCTGAACTCAGCTACTCCGTCGACGCTGTAGAAGGTCCGGGTTCTGCCCGGCATGTGATGGAGAAAACAAAATACGATCTCCTGATCCTGGATGTTATGCTGGGAGAAGAGAACGGGATGAATTTTGCTAAAGAGATCCGCGCCGCCGGTTACAATGGCTTTATCCTGATGCTCACGGCGCTCTCCACGACTAAAGATAAAATCCTGGGTCTCGATTCAGGGGCCGATGATTACCTGGCCAAGCCTTTTGAGTTTGAAGAACTCCTCGCTCGTATCCGCGCACTTCTGCGCAGAAAAAGTAATGAAGTCTCTCAGCTGGCCAACGGGGATCTTCGTATGGATCTTCTCACCCGGAGTGTTTCCCGGGAGGGAAAAAAGATAGAGCTTACGACCAAAGAATTCTCCCTCCTGGAATTTCTTATGCGAAACCTCGATCACACGGTTGACCGAAACGCCATCGCTCAGCAGGTCTGGGGAACAGAATTTGATCCGGACTCCAATGTCATCGACGTCTACATCAATCATCTGCGAAAAAAGATCGACACTCCCTTTTCCCGAAAACTCTTAAAGACCGTCGTGGGGCAGGGCTATGTTCTTCAAAAGATCGACTAGCTTCGTTAAGGGCATCCGCTTTCGCCTGACCTTAGTCTACTCCTCTCTTTTTGGGCTCTTCATCTGTGTCTTTGCCTACGTTCTTCTGAAGCAGAATCTTCAGTTCGCGCGCCAGACCTTTGATTCTGCCCTCTTTAACTTCGCTATCGATATTTCGGCCCAGCTCGAAAAAACTCCTCTCCCCCTGGTTGAGGAATTCCGTATGCCGGAGCGAGAGCTTGAAAAGGAATTCCCCTTCACTCTTCAGGAAACCTACTACCTTGTAAAATCTCTTGAGGGAGAAGTTCTTCTTCGGGGCGGCAATGAGGCCTACCGGGTGAGTGATATCCCCTACTCTCAGGAGATCTCTTCAGAGAAAGATTACACCCATCGTTTTTTAGATCTCAATGAGAATAACCAGGACTACCGGGCGGTAAATCTCAAGGTCACCACCCGAGAGGGAAAGATCATCATTCTTCAGGTTTCCACACCCACCTCTCTTCTCCATGAGGAACTCCAGCAGGACATGGCGCTGATCCTCATCCTGATCCCCACACTGATTCTTTTCTCGAGTATTCTCTCCTATATCCTGGCCGGCAATGCCCTCACACCGATCCGGGAACTCATCAAAAGCACTCAGACCATTGCCGCGACCAATCTCTCCCGGCGAGTCCCGGAGCCCCAGACAGGAGATGAGATCTCTGAACTCACCACAACTTTTAACACTCTTCTGGGTAGACTGGAGAAGTCCTGGAAGGCCCAGGAAAATTTCGTCGCCAATGCCTCCCATCAGCTCAACACACCTCTGGCCATCATAAAAGGAGAGCTCGATGTTTTAGAGAGTAAAGAGAGAAGCCTTGAAGACCATGAAAGATTCCGCAAAAGCCTTCGGGAAGAACTCCTTCGCCTCACCGCCCTGGTTCAGCAGATGCTTCTCATCTCCCGGGTTGAAGCGGGCCTTGAGAGTTTTAGCTTCCGGCCAGTGCGCATTGATGAGGTCCTTCTGGCGGTCACTTCACGACTGAGTTCACGGGCCAAAGAAAAAAAGATTACCATCCGCTTTAATATGGAAGATCTGGAAAACGACCTTTTAGAAATTAAGGGGGAGCGGCAGCTTTTGGAATGCCTGTTTGAGAATATGGTGGAAAACGCCATCAAGTACTCACCAACTGAGTCCATGGTCTCTCTTCAAATCGAAGAAAATAAAAATTCTTTGGTGGTCACCATCCAGGATGAGGGCGAAGGGATGTCTTCAGAGCAATTTCAAATGATCATCCATTCCCGCTTTCAAAGGGCCACTCATCTACTCCCCGGAACAGGCATTGGTCTCTCCATCGCCAACAAGATCGCCGAACACCACGGAGCGGTCATCACCTACCTGCAAATTGAGCGCGGAAGCCAATTTCAAGTTAAATTTCCTAAAAAAATTGTTTAGGGCACCCCATTAAACATGGGGAATAATCCCTCAAATTCTAAATAAATCTCAATGATTTGGGTGACTTCTGTCTTTGCCTGACATCGTCCCTTTTTGCCCAATTGTTAGACAAATGTACTCGATGAAGACGCTCCGTTTCGAATAACTGATTAAAATTGCTTGATAGCAAAGTTGTCACGGGAATTGCATTAAAGGACTCGAACTTGGGTGCAGGGTGAGGAAGACCTGTAGTTATTACACTGTCAGGGTGTATTACTGCAATGCGTTACTTCCTTAAGCTAAAATCCATATCGATACGAAACAAAGAAGTTTTTGGGATATTTTTTAGTGAGGTTCCCGTGATGAAAGTGAAACACCACCGTCGTAAACTTGCCCCCCTTGCCTATGACCCGAACCAGGGATTCATCGGCTCCGTGAAAGTGGACGTCGCCAACTACATTTTCTCTTCCCGTCGGAAGCGCGCCCCTTACAATCACTCCAAAGCATTGGTGAAAAGTCTCCTCTCCAAAGAGGTTTCCGTTCATCTAAAAGAGTCTCAAAAACTCACAAAGTTTATCCGCAAAAGAGACCTCACTTTCCAGAAGTCTGATGAGGCCGGAAACTACAAAATCTTCACTGTTCCGTGTACGACCACCATCGTGCCGATGCAAAAATCAGTCTTCAACACCATCGAAAAAGCGGCCCAGTCCCTCATCGTTTCCCTTCGTTGTGTGATCCAGGATATCTATGGTGCTAAATCCATCAAAGATTCAGGCTTTGTGAAGTCTCTCCCGGATGATATCCGCAAGATTTTCATCCAGGCGATCATGGAGTCTCCGAACTATTTCCCACAGCTCCACCACCCGAATATGAAGAAATACCCTTTCTTCGATAACGTCGGTCTCGATCTCGTTTTGATTGAAGACTTCCTTGAGCAATCAAGAAACTTCGAAGAGGCCCTTCGCTCAAAGAAGACGGATAAGATCCCAAGTCTTCCGTTCCGCATCCTTGAGCTCAATGCTGGTGCTCCTTCAGGCGCCTCTAATAATATGAACGTTCTCGAAGGCCATTACGAGCAAAACCCTGATGTTCTTGATTCTATGGGACGCATGCTCCCTAATGATCACTTCTCAGTACTCGCTGAAACATACAGAACTCTTGGTGAAGACTGGACCGGTGTAAAAGACGGGATCCAGGTTATTCTTCCACCAGGGGGAATGAACGGTGCGGCTCCGGAAATCCACAACCTTGCGGCCTACTCCGGTCTTGTTTACGCAGACCCAGTCCAGCTTTTCCAGGATGAAAAAGGCTATATCCGTCTTCGCACGATCAATGGCTCTAACCCAATCGTCACGGCCATTTACTCCCGGATCAACGCTGATTCTGCTCTCTTTGATACAGATAAAGGCATCATCCTTCGTGATCCTGATACCAATGAACCTATCTATCTCAGAGATTCTCTGAAGCTTGGTAAAGACGGCGAAGCTCCTCTCGTTCTTGATGTGAATGGTAAGCCGATCCCACTTCAGTCTGACTACGCGGTTCCAGGTCTTCTTGATGCTATTCTTAACCGTCGCATCTACATGGGTGGACTCAACCGAATTCTAGATAACAAGATTATCCTTGCCGCCCTCACAACCTACGCTCCAAAATACTTTGCCCCTAAGCTCAAAGAGCTGGGACTTGCTTCCAATGGTCCGAAGATCGCTCCACCGGAAACTCTTCCTCCGAAGAAAGAGTCCGTGAAAATCATCGAAGCTAATCCTGAAGAATGGGTGGTTAAGGCGCCGAACCTCTCCGGAGGCTCTGGTATTTACATCATGAAGACGATGTCTGATGATGCTAAAAAAGAGATCCTCGCTGAGATCAATAAGAATCCAACTCACTACGCTTACCAGAAGCTTGTGAAGATCGCCCGTATTCCGGTTGCGATGAAAGATCGTCGTGGAACCCGCTTTGCTAACCTCGCTGCTGATATCCGCCTTTGGGTATTCTTCGGTGGTGGTGCTAAGGCCCTTCCTAAGATGACCCACAACGCTCTTGTCCGCTACGCTCCTGAAGAAAAAGGACCTATGAGCTCCATCGTGAACACCTCTAAAGGTGGCGGTTACGCTCCTTTCGTTGTGATCGATGATGTGAACTCTGATGAATCCGTTTCGGCCGCTGAATTCATTAAGCCAAAGACTCCGGTTCCTCTCCAGACTCACCTTCCTATGTTCGTTGCCGCTCAGTTGATCCAGGTTTCCCGTCTCACGACAGAAATCTACAATCACTTAAAAAACGGCACGGCCGATTCCTATGTTCTTCTTGGACTTGCTCTTTCCCTTAAAACCCAGTGCCGTGAAGTTTTAAGCTTCATGAACCCACGGGCCATCGAGCATATCTATAAGATCTGTGACCTTCTTGAAGCTAAGCAGAACAATAAGCAAATCTCTGCGTACTTCGACAAGATCAACAACAATCAGCTCGCTCTCGTGACTTCTCTTCAGAAGCTTGAATCCAAAGGTCGCCTTCCAAAAGGCTTCCGGGAAGCGATGGAAGAGCTCGAAGTCCTCGACATGGACATCGTTTACCAGAACTACACTCTTGAGATGCGCAAGCATGACCGCAAAATCTTAAAGAATCTCCGCTCCATGATGATGGAAAAAGCCGGAGAGAATAAAGAGCGCCAGAAAGAATTCAAAGCCGTTCTCTCTATTCTCCGCTCCAGCATCGAAGCAGGATTTGAGCGTGAGACCATCACCGGTAAGTCTGCCCTGAACATGATGAAACTCATCGAGAGCTTCATGATGATGGTCCGTGAGCGCCTCCAGGATTCTGAGAAGGCGATTGAGTTTGCAAAACTCTTCTCAACGGAAACCTCTCATCCGGAACTTAAATTTGAAACCTTCGGTCTCGATGAGGCAAGCCTCAAAAAGACCGATAACTTCCTGAACGCAACTCAAAGAGAGTTTGCTACAGGAGAGCTTCTCGTAGACTCTGCTTTTGTCTCTCCGGAGCTTAAAGCGGCCCGAGAAGAATGGATGCGAATCGAAGCCGAGGCCAAGAAGATTGACGCTGGTTCTCGAGCTTCGTTCCTCTCCAGAAAGCGCCGGGCACACTTTGCGAAGTACCCGCAGATTGGTCGCATGAATGAGATCATGAATCTCAAGAAAGCGAGTGTAAAAGAGCTCATCGAGCTTATGCCGGCCATGCCTTATGCGAAATTCAACCTTGAGATGTTTGCAAAAAAACAGGGTCTCTCCATTGAAGAAATCTTCTCTAAGGAGCTTGAGCCGAATAAAATCTCTATCCTCTCTGGTCGAAAGATTAAAGAGCACCACCTCTCGGCCCATGATCACGCCGGTGAGTGTTTTGCCAAGAAGAGAAAGTCTCACGGTCTTTTCTCTGATTCAGATATCTTCATCTGGGTTCGGAAGGAACTTGATCCAATGACCCAGCTCTATACAGCTGGACACGAGGTGATCCACTATCACCAGATCGAAGAGACTACTAAGCTTGAGGCCAAGGCCCTCTCAGATGGCGCCATCGCTCAGGCCTACTTCTTAAACTTCTACGGGAATTTCCTCGGAATTTCTGCGGCTTCTCTGGAAGGTCTCTCCGTTGACATCTCCGTTGAGCGCCAGCCGCTCTACGGTCTTGCTGACCGGATTGTGCCTTACTTCTATTCTGATCTCTTAACTGAGGTCCGGACGGGAATCAACAAGTCCCAGGAAGCCTACGATAAGGTGCTTAACAAATACGGATCTCTCTTTGGCTATATGATGCCGAACTCTAACCAGGTGAAGGTAAAAGCTCTCCAGGAAGTGATCCCGGCCCTCGAGAACGCAAAGAATATTTCTTTTGCTAAAGAGCTTGGTCTTGAGATCCCTTGGGATGAGATCCGCTCGGCCCTTCCGAGTGCGAACGAAAGACAATTAAAGACATACGGACCAAAAATCATGAGGGCGATCAAAAAGGCTTTACCGGATTATGAAGCCTTGAACGCTATCGGAAACCATCAGTTCTACGGAGTGAGCTTTGCACGGAAACTGGATCTTTCTAAGACCATTAGCCTGCGACCGATTTTGAGCACGATCTCCCTGGGTTCTAGTTACAACCAGACTCAGCAACAACAACAGCAGTAAGCTGTTAGTAGGAATTGATGAAGACAGATCTATTTACCGTTAACGTTTCGGAGCTTTTTCCGTTCCTCGAGTCAGTCTTAATTGACCTGACAAAGGGAACCCTCGCTCCGGGTGCCGAAGTCACGACGTTTAAAAACGACGGCGGCTACAGCGGTTATCAGTTTAAAACAGAATCCCTCCAGGGATCCCTTGCCATGGGAATGATCCTCGGGGGCTCAGGTTTTGTCTTAAAGCGTTCTGTTTCAAAGAGTGAATGGGAAGAAATCCGTTACGATTACTTCAACACCAAAGGTGAGTTCACTTTCAACTCTCCCACTGAGACTCTTACTCCTGCCATCGTGGATGGACTGGAGATGGACCTCTCAAGCCCGATCCTAAACCATATTTATAATTTTCTCTCCCTTGAGTACCGTAAGGCCCAGGAAGGATCTTCTTCCACTGAAATGGTTTACGCTTCCGAGAGATTCCTGCGTCTTCTCGCCCGGAATAAAGAAATCAAGCTTCCGGTTCAAATGAAGGCCAATGACCCGGCCATCACGAAGATCTATCACCAGATCTTAAAAGCGGAGATGGATCCGGTTCTTACCTGGGAAGAGCGCCAGCTCGTTTTCGGAAAATACCGTGAGACTCTTCACAAGATCATTAAAACAAAGATCCGCGCCCATGGTCTTAACAAGGCCCTGTATAGAACCGCTCTGATGAAAAAAGGCGTGGGAAACTTCCTCGCCCGAGTCATCTCCCGCCCGGGAAGTAACTTCCTCGGTATCCTTCACCGTTACACTATCGGAAAGATCATTTGGTTTTTCCAGACGGTCAAAGATAATCTGGGCTACTCTATTGCTCTGGCGGTCTACGGGCCTTTCACTTATTACTTCATCACGATGCCGATGAACCCCCACGCCATGCAGGCGGTAGGTAAGGTTCGCTCCACATACCTTGAGGCCAAGACCGAGATCTCCCGGATCATCGATAGCGGCGGGGCTTCACTTGTTTCTCAGCTTGATCTGGCCGGTGGTGAGGCCAATGCTGATGATGACTCTAAGAGTGAGCCAAAGAAAGAACCGGTCCAGATTCAGGCCCAGGAATCAGATTCTGTTTCCACTAAGGCCGCTTCTCCGGCCAAGCCAGCGGTGAGCTCTAATATCCTCTACCCTTCTGAGTCCACGGCCGAAGCCGAGTCTCTTGTCCTTTCACTTGGGAATGGGAAGACTCAAAAAGTGAAGCCCGCGATCATGAACATGCTCGTCTCCACCGACGTGCCTTTGGTGAATAACCAGAGCTGGTTTGAGCGCATGAGTAACTTTAAGCAAATGCAGATCGCTTACGAAGAGAATATTGAGTATGCCTCCCGGATGGGTCGCCTCGAGCAACTCGAAACTCAGTACAATTTCCCGATGCAGGTTGAGAGCACATGGGAAGAGCTTGAGCGCTATAACAATGCCATCTTCAAGATCCGAACTGAGACACCTAATCTTTCGGCCAAGATGAAGCAGTATCTTTTTAATGAAGTGAGCCGCACTCAGCAGCTTCAGGTTTACCTCTGGGACAGGCTTTCTCGCTTCATCCTGGATCAGCCGTATGTGATGCTCGATCAGGATAAAGAACAAAAGCGCAGCGACTACTACGTGGGCCGCTCCTTTGTCTTCCTTCAGGAAATGACCAATGTTCTTTCCTGGCGCTACAAAGACCTCAAAAAACCAGAGGGCTTTGAGAAGATCGCGAAGTTAGCGGACTTCTATGAAAAGAGCCGCAAGAATCACGGGACGGTCTTGAAAAACCTCCAGGCAAATTCAGATTTATTTAAGCAGAAAGATGTTTACGATACCAAAGAGTTTCGCTCTTATATGAAGCGCCAGTGGGAGATCCTCTTCCTTCAGAATGCGAAAGCAGAAGAGGCTTCAAACAATGGTCTGAACATGTACATCTGGTCGGTGCGGAACACGGTCTGGATCCTCCAGAGCATCTATTCGGCAAAAAGAGAAGAACTTGCCCTTCTTCTCAAGAGAGACACGACGGGTACTCTATTCTCCCCGAGTGAACTCTCTGAAAGAAGCCGGATCTCCATGCTCTACGAGACCCTCTTCCACAACCTGAACCTTGAGTATGTGGGGATTCGCGAAGAGATTAAAAACCGTCTCGGTAAGGACATTGAGTCTGAGCAGAGAATGGTCGTCATTAATAACTTAAAAGAGTTCCTTACGGATAGGGACAAGCTCGACGGCACCAATACTGCCGAAGGGCCAAAAACAGCGGGAAGCAAATTATGAAATTAAAGGGCCAGATTTTTTCTTCACAGATTCTCATTCTTCTCTTCGCATGCCTTGCCATGCTCACCATGATCCAGGTTGCTCAGGCGCAGTCCGCTGCACGGAACCCAAACTGGGGTGACTCCATGAAGAATAGCTTCAAGAAAATGGGCCTTAAGCATAATAAAAATGGTGCTCTTGTCGCTCAGGCCGCTAACCGCCAGAGCCAGACCAACTCTCCGACAAACGTTGCCCGTGGAAACTCTCTTCAGATGAAGATGCCTCAGAAGTCCGGGATTGCGAAAATGCTGGAGAACTTCTCCCTCT
>CAZPFM010000056.1:0-9261 GCA_964585845.1 uncultured Bacteriovorax sp. | reverse complement strand
TGGATTCATTCAATCCTTTCGAGTTGAACTGAAAATTAAGAAAAGTCCTGTCAAGATAAGTGAGGTTCACCTCCCCGCAGTGAATACGCCGCAATTTGAATGGATGAAAAACTATCTTCCCGAGCATCCCATGCCGGTGCCACCTATTTTTGAACCAGAGGTGATCGGAAAAGCAGTCAGTTTTATCGCTGATCACCCCCGAAAGATCATGTGGGTGGGAGGACCGACAGTGAAAAGTATTCTAGGTGCAAAGTTTGCACCCTGGCTCGCCGAATGGGTCCTCGCTCGACAAGGAATTAAATCTCAACAAACAGACCTTGCCCCTCTGACGAGAATGTCGAATATGTGGAAGCCCATCCCTATCGATTACGGTGCCCGCGGGATCTTTGATAAGAAAGCACGGGAGCGAAGCTGGCAACTTCTGGCAAGTATGCACAGAAAAGAAATATTTTTAACAGGACTTGGACTTCTTGGTGGCTGGTTTCTTTATAGGAATCAGCGAATGAATCTATCCCAGCTTCCAAACCGGTGATGGATCTCTCCTCGGGGATAGGAGGAGAGAATGATGAGGAGGGCAAGGCATCCTGCAAGCCAGGGCAGTGCCCCGCTCACACCAGAGATAATAAAAGACGAAGCGATGATAGCGGCTGCAATAATAAAGTTTGTAAATCTCAGGATCCGAAAGGGTTCACCCATAGCGATGACTGAGAAAGTGATCGTCAGAAGACCTGCGACCTGAAGCGTATTCATGTAGGTCTTAGGGACTTCAAAAAATGACGGAAGAAGAGTGGTGATAACCCCAAATAGAGTTGTGGCAACAAGAGACCAGGGAAAGCTCATTCCCCAAAATGAGGCAGCGATAATTTCTCCTGGTTTTTGGGAGAAGTCATAGAGATCCGGAGCTTCACTCTTTCTTTCTTCGTCGATATTAAATTCTTCTTCTCCACCACCTTTCCAGAAAATCTTCCAGAATCCTTCACCTTCGTTGACCTTCCGTTTGATAAACTGGCCCATGGCGATGACCTCATCCACTTCCAGGGGGAGCATGGGAAGCATAATGAGAGCTGCCAGAAGACAAAAGGTGCACCAGAAGCCCACTATAACCGGCTGAGAGATCACGAGAAAAATGTGCACGAGCCCAAGAGGAATCACCAGGATCCCAAAGAAAGTCACCATCCAGGGCATCGTTCGCCAACGCGAGGGAGAGCCCATATAGCCCATGAGAAATTCAAAGGTGTAGGCAAGGGATCCAAGGCCTGCATCAGAAATGGGAAGAGAGTGTGACATCTTGGAGTTTAAAACCAGCTTCGTGCTTTCCCCAAAAAAGGGATCCCACACGGAATCTATGTAACCCAGTTGAAAAGCTGCCAGGTATCTTGAGACGAGGAACCCCGCAAATCCCAGGACGATCATGATCCAGCGTTGAGGCCAGCTCGATGGATTGTAGGTCCAGCCTCGGGGAAGGCTCGTTCCCATTTCCATATAGCGGACCATATTTGGCATACCGGGAACGAGAACTGTGAGGGCCATGACGATCATGCCAATGAAGGTATCGTTGTAATAAGAAACGGCCGTAGGTGCCCAGAAGAGAACAGGGGCAAAGCTCAACCAGACTCCCACAAAGCAGCAGATCCAGAGGCTCACCGGGTGATTGGCACGAAGTGATTTGAAGCCAAAGAAGATCAGAAGAAGACCGCTAACAAAGTCGCTTACTCTTAGCGCCAGGATCCGGTTCTCAAGAGAGAGCCAGACTGAGCGTCCCCCACTGGGAGAAACCACTCCCACATCAAAATTGAATGTAAGGGGGGTGAAGAGAAGCCAGAAGCCCAGGAGAATGAGAGTCCAGTAAACCCAGAGAGTTTTCTCGTGATGCTCTTTGAGCATCTCCAGGCGGCTTTTGTCCATGTCCATCTCGGGTCTGGTTGCCCCCCGATTGATCATCGCTTCCATGAAGAGAAGTATCAGGCCTCTTTTCCCCTGAGACACCTTAACTTTTCCTGTAGCTGCTCTGCTCATGTTACCCAAATCCCTATCTCTTTAGTATGAAGTTTTTTTGGGAAAGGGAGACATGGACCATACCTATTCGACACTCATTCCTGCGGGCTCTGCTTCAGAGATTATCGCTGAGCTTTCCTGGTGGCTCTTTGGTGGAGCTGCGCTCATATGGCTCATCATGGCCTTTCTTTTTATCTACGCCTACCACAAGCCCTGGCCCCATCCTCGTAAGAAAGTGGCCCTCCTCGTTATAGGCGGGGGTGTGGTTTTTCCTGTGGTGGTCATCACGATTCTCATCTATTTCAGTCTTAGACCTCTTCCCAAACTCGTCGCCCGAGGTGGCCCCGATGCTTTGAAGATTGAAGTCACAGGCCTTCAGTGGTGGTGGCGGGTGCGCTACTTAAGTGAAGGAGAACCAGTGGAGCTTGCTAATGAGATTCATCTGCCCAGAGGGCGTGAAGTTGAATTCATTCTCAAAAGCGGGGATGTCATCCATTCTTTCTGGATTCCCTCTCTGGGAGGGAAGGTGGACATGATCCCGGGTCGGGAGACTCACCTCACTTTGGTACCGAAAAAAAATGGTCTTTATGGAAGTCTCTGTGCCGAATACTGTGGAGCATCCCATGCTCTTATGCGTCTCTCTGTCATTGTTGAAGAGAAATCCAAATTCGATGAATGGCTCGCTGATCAGCGAAAAGATGTTAAGCCTGCTGTCATTGCCAGAGAAAACTCCTTTAAGAAAAATGGATGCATCGCCTGCCATAGCGTAAGAGGGATGACAGGAACTCTGAGTTCTCTAGGACCGGACCTCACTCATTTTGGAAGTCGATTAAGAATCGGTGCAGGTATTCTCGAAAATAATGAGGAAAACAGGATTCGCTGGATTAAGAACTCCCCGAAGCATAAGCCGGGCGTGCACATGCCTTCCTTTACCCATCTGGATGATAACGAGATCCATGGCATCGCCGAATGGCTGGGAGAACTCCAATGAAAACTGATCTCCAGCTGGCCCAGGAAGAGAGATTGAAAAAGGCATGGGCCTGTCCCAAAGGTTGGCGCTATTGGTCCGAGGTGAATAATTCCGAAGTGGGACTCTGGTACACTCTTACCTCCTTAGGTTTCTTCCTCTTTGCCGGTGTCCTCGCCCTCCTGATAAGACTTCAGCTCTCCTGGGCAGAGAATGATTTGCTTTCGGCCCAGACTTACAATCAGATTTTTACAATGCATGGAACGGTGATGATGTTCCTCTTTGCTATTCCTATCTTTGAAGCCATCTCCATTATGCTTCTTCCTCAGATGCTGGGAGCAAGAGATCTCCCCTTCCCAAGGCTTTCTGCCTATGGTTACTGGTGCTTTCTTCTGGGAGGAATCTTTGTCTGTGGCTCATTGTTTTTCAATGCCGCCCCAGAAGGGGGCTGGTTCATGTATCCACCCCTCACGACGAGTTACCAACCCGGAGTGGGTGCTGACATCTGGCTTCTGGGACTCACCTTCATCGAGATCGCTTCCATTGCGGCCGCCATCGAACTCATCGTCGGGATATTAAAATGCAGGCCACCAGGAATGAGAATTAATCTTATTCCCATCTATTCCTGGTACATCCTTGTGGTGGCGGTGATGATTCTCTTTGCCTTTCCTCCTCTTATCGCCGGGGACATCCTGCTTGAGATGGAACGAGCCTTTGACTGGCCATTCTTCGATGCTAAAAGGGGAGGCGACCCACTCCTTTGGCAGCATCTTTTCTGGATATTCGGCCATCCGGAAGTGTACATCATTTTTCTTCCTTCCATTGCTCTGGTGGCCACGATTATCCCTACCTTTGCCCGTCGCGCTCTGGTGGGTTACAGCTGGGTTGTTCTCTCGGCTATCGGAACCGGCTTTTTGAGCTTTGGTCTTTGGGTCCATCACATGTTTACTACTGGTCTTCCAGGAATCACGCTGGGAATTTTTTCGGCGGCCTCTCAGGCGGTGGCCATTCCTACTGGGGTTCAGATCTTTTGTTTTCTCGCGACTCTTATCGCAGGAAAATTTATTAAGTCTGTGCCTATGCTCTTTGCTGTCTCAGGAGTAGTGACCTTTATCATCGGAGGACTCACAGGAGTCATGGTGGCCGTGGCCCCCTTTGATTTTCAGACTCACGATACTTTTTTTATTGTGGGGCATCTCCATTATGTTCTCATTGGAGGAAGTCTCTTTCCCATCATCGCGGGGATTTATTACTACGCCCCTCTTGTGAAAAAGCGCCAGCTCTCGGATAAGCTCGGTGTCCGCGCTTTCTGGCTTATCCTCACTGGTTTTAATGTGACTTTCTTTCCCATGCACATCTCAGGTCTTCTTGGAATGCCAAGAAGAGTGTTCACTTATCCTGAGGAACTTGGCATCAGTGAACTGAATCTCACTTCGACTATCGGATCATTCATCCTGGCTTCAGGACTTCTGATCATCGTCTATGATGTCTTAAGACCTAGAAAGGATGAGCCCTATTCACAAAAAAATCCCTGGTCGGCAGGAACCCTGGAATGGCTTCAGGAAATCCCCGATAAGCTCTGGGGTGTGAGGACCATTCCTGTCATCAGCTCCCGCTATCCTCTCTGGAAGCAGAAGAACTTTGTAAGTGATGTTGAATCAGGAAATTTTTATCTTCCGGATGCCCGTGAAGAGATGCGAGAAACTCTCATTACAACGACTCTGGATGCAAAACCCATCCAGTGTCTCCGCGTGCCGGGCCCCACCTTCATCACCCATATCGCCGCTCTTTTTAGTGCAGGTTTTTTTATCTTTGCCACATTCCACTGGTGGACCCTGACCATCCTGAGTGGTCTCTTCGCGGTTATGGCCATCCTTTATTGGCTCTGGACGGGAACTGCCTGGATCCCAGAAAAAGAGAAAAAGGATGTGGGTCTCGGTGAATCACTTCCTTTATATCACTCGGGACCAAATGCAGTGGGATGGTGGGCGATGTTCATCACCATGGCGGCCGATCAGACGGCTTTTATCTCTCTTATCTTTGGATACTTTTTTTATTGGACAGTGGGTGCCAACTACTCTGAAGCATTTCATGGCATACTTCAAACTCCCTACGTTCTGGGCACACTCCTCGCCGGTACTTTGGCCTGGGTATTGACCCTCTTTTCACGAAAATGGAATCGATCCAATAAAAAGACACTCAGTACTTCAGGACTGCTTATCTCTTCCTTTTTGGCCATCCTCACCGGAGCTCTCCTTATTCTTGTTCCTCAATCGGCCGGTCTTAAGCCCACTTCTCATGTCTATCCGGCCATGGTCTGGGTCCTCTGTGGTTGGTGCTCCTTTCACTTCTTATTGGGGGCCGTGATGAATCTCTATTGCCTTGCCCGAAAGCTCGCAGGCAAGATGACTCCAAAGTACGATGCTGATATTCAAAACGTGACCCTCTACTGGCATTTTAATCTTCTGACTCTTTGGATTGCCCTTCCTGTCCTGGCGCTCTTTCCCCTTCTTGTCGGGAGTGGCCCATGAAAGGTCTCTATCTCTCTCCTCTCATCTGGGCCCTGCATTTTTTGGCCGTCTATATCTACGAAGCCTATTTCTGTGCCAAAAACGGAAGTCTCGCCTCCATCGACTCTATCCGTTTTGTGACAGGGATTCTCACTGGAATTTCTCTTTTCGTTGTTATCTGGCAAATGCTTCGGGGCTGGCGCATGCATCGAATGGGCTATGGTGAGGCACCCCATGATGAAGGCAATCTTGGGGATCGCCGCCGTTTCATGGGTCTGGCCCAACTTCTGGTCTCAGGGCTTTCAGCCCTGGCGATTACTTACACCGCTTATGCCGTCTTTCTATTCAGGAGCTGTGAATGAAAGCCTGGTCTTTATGGGGTGGTCTCTTTCTTTTTGTTGCCGCAGAATTATTCTATCTCCTAGGATCCCCGGATCAGTCATTTGCTTCCCACATGACCCTGCACATGATCGTTGTCGCTATCGCTCCTATCTTTGTGGCCTTTGGGATTCCTGAAATCATTCAAAGAAAAGCTTCAAAACATAATTTTCTTTTCTCCCCTCTGAATGCTTCTGTTGTCGAACTTATTATCGTCTGGGGCTGGCACACCCCCGGTGCCCATCACTTTGCGAGATCATCAATACTGGGATTTATCCTGGAGCAGGGAAGTTTCATCCTTTCAGGTCTCTGGCTTTGGTTTTCCTGTGTCGTCACTCCGGCACGGGGACTCTGTGTTTTAGGTTTGCTTCTTACGTCGATGCACATGACTTTCCTGGGTGCCTTGATTTCTCTGGCATCCCGGCCACTTTATCACCATGAATTAAGTGACCAACAGCTCGGGGGCGGAGTCATGCTGGTTATCGGCGGCTTAAGCTATCTCACAGGGGGATTATGGTTTTCCCGTCGGATGCTTGCTGCCCATCCTTTGGAGTCCACATGATCAAAAAATCACTACTTCTTATTCTTATCATTTCTGGAGGCATCCTTTTTGGTCTTCTGGTCATGATCTCTGGGATTGTTCCCATCAAGGCGAGCAGTGGGCATTGGGAAGTCACGAAAATGATTCTTCAGTATTCGATGTCACGTTCAGTTTCTACTTACAGTAATTTCGTTCCTGAACAAGAACTGGAATTCTCTGAAAAAGCGCATCTCGAAAGAGCGAAAGGCCATTATGAAATAGGCTGCCGGGTCTGCCATGGTATTCCAGGAGTCGACGGTCGCTACCTGGGTGCCCATACCACCGCCCAAGCACCCTATCTTCCCCCTGAAGTTTCAAAGTGGACGGATAAGGAACTCTTCACCATTGTCAAACATGGTGTGAAATTCACCGGCATGCCCCACTGGCCTGATCTTCACCGGGATGATGAGGTCTGGTCGATGGTAAAATTTCTTGAGCATCTTCCCAATATGAAAAAAAATCAGTTCTCCGAGTCCATTAATCTGCAGAGCTGTCACCTCTGTCATCATGATCAAAGCACCGCCGTCCCTCATCTGGCCGGTCAATCCGAAGCCTACCTTCGTCGAAGTCTTCATGAGTATAAGAATAAAGACCGTTACAGCGGCTCAATGCATTTGGTGGCCTCAGTCTTATCGGAGAAGAGGATCAATGAACTTGTCACTCACTTCAGTCAGAAATCTCCCCCGGTGGTAGAACGAGTTACACTGGATCAAAATCTTTATGATCAAGGCAGAGAGATTGCTGAAAAGGGAATTCCCTCTAAGCGAGTCGCTGCCTGCACCGGATGCCACGGCCCGGAGTGGAGTGAAAAAGGAAAGAATCCAGATTACCCGCGCATCATAGGACTTCAGAAAGACTATCTTAATCTTCAGCTTCAACTTTTTCAGAGTGAAAAGCGCGGGCAGGGGAAGTTTATCCGCATCATGGAAAAGGCACTCGGCGAGCATCTAAGTCCGGATGAGCGCAGGGCCGTGAGTTATTTCTATGAAAATGTTCCTAGGCCGGTTGAAGCCCAAGAATAATCACCCCGGCGACGTAGACGATAAAAACTGCAAATGAGTCCCAACCCATTCCCAGGATTGTTCTGTTCTTCCGTTCAAGAAGTCCCCAAAGATAGAGGGCGGTGATGATGATTCCTAAAGAAGCTAAAAAGATGGAACTTGAGTGAAGATCAGTGAGAATGGCCCCCTTTTTATAGGCGAGATCAGCTGGAAAAAAGAGCGCCACTTCAATGGCATTGGTCCCCAATATATTCGAGATCGCCATGGTGTAGGCTCCCAGGCGGATCGCTGACCAGGATGTGGTGACTTCCGGAAGGGAGGTGGTCAGGGCGAGGAGAGTGGCACCAATCACATGGGAGCCAAGACCTGTCACTTCCACCATGGCTTCAGAGGCTCTGGTGACAAAATAGCCGGTACCCAGGATGACTATCGCTGCAGCAAAAATCCTGAGATAGAGATTGATGTTGGAGAGATGCTCTAACTGATCCTCTCGTTGGATATTTTCAACCACTGATTCTTTATTTTGATTATTAGGCACCCAGGCAGGAGCTGTTTCATAGAGATAAACTATCCTTAAGGTCACGATATAGATCACGACAAGGGAAAGGGTCCAGGCGCCGACATTTCCAATGGTGAATGTCTCACCCAGGGAGATCGCCATGATCACAACCGCCAGCATGAAGATCATCACCACACCCTGGAGCATGAGAATGGCTTTTGGGGCAACTGAGGTGAGGGCTTCGCGGCGTTTAGCGACGGCTTCCACCAAAGCAAGCACCACAAACTGCAAGGAGACTCCTCCTAAAAGATTAGAACCAGCAAGCTGGGCGTTCCCGTCGGCCGCGGCCGTGACGGTGGTGACAATTTCCGGCAGTGAGGTGGAAAAGCCTAAGAAGAGCAGACCCGCAAAGGCTTCACCGATGCTTGTTCGGTGTGCGATTGTATCCACATAAAGAGTGAGCTTAGTAGCAGAGAACCAAACCCCAATCGCTGAGACAAAGAAGACAGCAAAGATACTCCAAAGGGACTGATCCCAGGTGTCGAGCATGAATTACCTCCGGAGGGGCGTCCAGTGAATGATCCCGTCGATATCCCCGAATCTTTCCTGCCTCTTTCCTCGCGGCACACTCAGAACGATGAGACCAATACCCGTAGCGATGAAATTCCATTGATCAATGGTCGTCATGAGTTCCGAACTGAAGGCCAGGGTCAAAAGCCAAATACCCAAAGGGATATTGAGGACCCTTGCAATCCGGGCGATCTCACTAAAAGCGATAATGGAAAAAGTAAGAACGAGGGCCGCAATGATATACGTTCGATCCGAGAGATAAGGAGTCAGTTCTAATGCATAAGGCGCCCACATGAGCCAGGTTCCGAGGATCACAAGACCCACAAGGTGAATCACAGATCCTTTCGGGGATTTCACCTCTGGCATCACTTCTGTAAACTCCGTCTCAGAATCTCCCAGCCAGAAGGTCTTCCAGAATGGTTTGCCTTCTCGGCGAATCCGGAAGAGGAACTGGGCAGAGGCCACAACTTCATCGATGGCCGGAGGCACCATCAAAAGCATGAGGAAAGCCGTCAGAAGACAGGCCGAGCACCAGGCCCCCACACTTATCGGCTGCAGCATGATGAGAACGATACTAGTCACCCCTGCCGGGATGATCATGAATCCAAAAAGAATCACTGCCCAGGGCATTGTTCTCCAGCGGTAGCGACCTCCGATAGTGGCGGCCACCACATCCAGAAGATAGGTGAAGGCCCCTAATCCCGCATCGGAAACAGGAAAGGCTTTGGAGACATCTGAAGTGAGAACCCGTGCCGTTCCTT
>CAZPFM010000055.1:0-9293 GCA_964585845.1 uncultured Bacteriovorax sp. | reverse complement strand
AAGGAGATCCAGGTATTGCTGGAGCCGCTGGTCCCCAAGGTCCGATGGGTCCAGTTGGGCCAATCGGTCCGGCCGGTCCACAGGGTCTTCAAGGGGAAGCTGGTGCAGCTGGCCCTCAGGGACCGAAAGGTGATCAAGGGGAAAAGGGTGAGCGCGGATTAAGTGAGATTGACTACCTCAGAGATGAGAGAGCAAGTGGAGTTCACGGCGGTTCTTGCATCGGAGGAATCTGGAATACTCGAGCACTTAATGTTCTTGGAGGAGATGGTTCATTTATCTCGCTTTCCAATGACCAATTCACTCTTCAACCGGGTAAATACTTTATTGAAGTCCATGCTCCGGCAGTGCAAGTTGGTCAACACCAAGCCAAAATTAGAGTCATGAACACGAATCAAGATGTTCTGGCTGGCTCAGCTTCTTACTCTCCCCCAGGCTCAGGCTCCACGACTTCAATTTCAATAATTCAAGGTGAGATCATCGTCGATGCGCCTAGTACATTTGAAGTTCAGCATCGATGTTCAGTTGAAAGAGTGAATCTCGGATTTGGGATAGGAGCTGGTTTTGGTCTCCCAGAGACCTACACACAGGTTAAAATCATTAAGAAGCAATAGTAGATAATATTCTTTGGGAGCGGTAAGATAATCCTATGAGATGGATTTTTCTTACCGCTTTCTTCTCAACTATTTCTCTAGCTCAGACAATCGATACTGGAACAGGTGCTGATGGCGCATGTACTGAGGCTACATTCACCGCACCCGGGACATATAATTGTTCGAGCCTGGAGATAAACTCAGACCTTACAGTTACGAAAGATACCCTAACTTTCCCAACTCCTCCAAATCTCCCTCTGATCATTAAAGTTCAGGGAGATGTCACGATAAATGCGAATCTCAGTGTCAGCGGGGAATCCTCCAGTTTTAGTACCACTTCTACAACTGGAAATATTGGGGGGCCAGGTGCCGGTGACGGTGGGGCTTACTTATTCGGGCCAAATGATGCTGAAGACTCTGCTGCTGGTGGTGGAAAGCAAGGAGTAAATGGTAGTTGCGGCGGTGGAGGCGGAGGTGGGAGCTTTCACTCTCTTGGAGAAGATGGAGTAGCTTGCCCAACAGGTGGTGCTGGAGGTTCAAAAGGACTTGTCACTTACGATCCTTTCACTTCTGCTTTTCGAGGCGGCTATGGTGGAGGAAGTGGAGGTGAAGGAACTCCAGTAAATGGCGGTGGTGGCGGAGGTGGAGGCGGAGGTGGAGGCGGAGCCCTCCATATTATGGCCGGTGGTGCGGTTCTTATAAATGCAAATATCTCTGCCCGCGGTGGGAATGGAGGATCTGCAGGATCAAATACTGGAGGTCCCGGTGGTGGCGGTTCCGGTGGTGTCATCTGGATCCAGACCTTGGGTCAAATCACTAACAATGGAACTATCGATGTTTCCGGCGGCTCAGGTGGAACAAGTAATCTGGGATCAAAAGGCGGCAACGGTGGCAACGGAGTTTTTAAACTCGAAGACTCTGACGGTGTGATCTCCGGCACGGGCTCAGGAACTTCCGGATCTTCTTCAAAACTCACCTCTTCTATCTCATGTGGAACTCTGCAAATGAATGATCAGAGTACTCTTCCGCAATTTGTCCTGGGATTTTCTCTCATCGCTCTTCTTCAATTTTTTGGAAGGGGATTAAAACGGTTTCGAAATGCCGAGGCGAAGTCCTAGAGAACTCTGCTCCCCAGAATTCACATCGAAAGTTCGACTTTTAAGGTTCACGCCGCCTTGTAGGAAGTATTCATTCCAGGGATAGAGAAGGTCAGCGCTAAGATCTATCTCTTGGATCTCGCCCATTAGATAAGCACCTGAGACAAGGATTGTTTTTTGATCATCCAGGGGAATGAAGCCTAGAAATTGAGGGCCATACTGAAGAGCACTTTGACTGCTTCCTTTAACTTCACTTCCTTCAATAGAGTAAGTATTGGCCCTCAGGTATCCCAGTGAAATGCCGGCCCCCACTTCCATGAAGCTTGTCTTGAAAACATATCCTCCAGAGAGTCGAAGACTTGCGGTGGAATAATCCTCCCCCTCAAAGACGCTTCCTTTTGCGAATTTAATGTTACCTGCATAGAAGAGCTTGTCTTTAAAATTTAAGGCATAGACTTCAGTTGCGATAAGATTTTGTCCATCGATCTCGCCTTCTTTGGAATTGTCTTCAAAACTGTAAGTATCCATAGACGGTGTCCAGAGAACTCCGAGAAGCCTGCGGGGATATGTTCTTTGAGCTTTCGGTTCCACCACTTCCGGCACTTTCTTAATAAGGGTGAATCTTCCGGTACTACTTGGCTTCACTCTCCCATCTGGAAAACGGGAGAAGACTCTCCAATAATAAAGACCATCTTCCGGAATAGATTCTGAATCCATTACCGTTGAATCCGTCGAGCTGGAAAGTTCCAATGTCTTAATGAGTGAGGTAAAATCCTTATCTCCTGAGACCTCAAAGGTAAATCCTCTGACTCCCTTGGGGATTTTCCATTCGAAAACAATCTTCTCCCCGCTTACCTCTTCTGCGCGAATTGGTCTTTTGAGTAGGGCCCGGCTTACCTCCGGAGGCCTTATGGTAAGATTCGAAGGATCACTGAATTCACTCTGCCTTCCCCAGAAGTCTTTGATAGCGTACTGCCACTGGTATTCACCCGGGAGAGCATTTTCCCAACGAAATTCCGGTGAAGAGAGTTCTCTTGTGAGGATCGTCTTCCCTGATGAAGAAAGAATTCTTACCACATAGGTTTTTGCATTGGAATGAACGGGAAGGTCAATCTTAATCACTCCTTCGACTCCATCAGCGTAAGCGCTGCTGATAAAGAAATCAAAAAAACTGCGTTTCACAGATTTCCACTGAAGGGGTATTTCCGTCGCCGGCAAAGGTTTGGGTTTTAAAGGAGCCGCATTCGGTTCGACAATAACTTTTCTCGGCTCGTTGACCTCAATTTTTCCATCTGGCAGATAACGCCGGCTTCTCCAGAAATAGACTCCCGGCTCAGGAATATTCACACTCGCAGATGTTCCTTTGACTTTACGAAGCAGGACATCCTCTTTGAATTTTGGATCCTTTGAGATTTCGAAAACACTTTCCTCTTCATTTCCTTCCCAGCTGAATTCGACTTCCTGATTTGGGCGCTCGATCTGAATTCTCTGAGCTTCCGCGATCTTTTCATTCGAGAGATCGATAACACTGAATCTTTGCCATTCCGACCATGGAGTGACTCTTTCATATTCATCCCGACCGCGAATGCGCCATTCAAAATCTCCACTCCTACGAGGAAGATAACTCAACTCCTGCTGATTACTCATAAGAGTCTTAAGCTCTCCGTCAGGACTTCGGATCTCAATTTCACTTAACCCTTCATTTTGCCACGCGAGGGAAATAGACCAATTCTCTTTTTTATAAAACTGAAACTCCACCCCATCCGGAGTCTGGATATGAGGCATCTTTGGAGGATCTGGGATTTTCAGATCCACAAGTTGCCATTCAGACCATTTTTTAATTTCCGGATCTTCATAAACATGGCGAATTCGCCATCTTAGTGATGATGATTGTTCCACATCAATCACATGGGAAGCTCCTTCAACCGTGGTCGATTTTTCTTTATCTCCCATGGACCACTCCAGCTCCACAGGAAACTCTCCTTGAACCCACTGAAGTGCGATCTTCGCGGAGCCATTCTTTCCCGGGGCAAGAGAGATTTTTTCTCCTGACAAGGGCCTCAGGACTTTAGGTGCTTTCACCTGGATGAGATGAAAAGGTGACTCAAGAGAAGTTCCTGATGAGGACTTCACATTCCAGCGGTAAGTACCAGGGGTAAGATTCGCCCTGTCTGAAGTGACAGGGAGTGAGTGACCTTTTGAATCTTCCAGTATGAGCTCCCCTTGATCTGAGGGGGTCCACCGAAAGTTTATGAGAGTGGAGTTCTCACTGAGATATATCGTCTCTCCCCTCTTAGGGGACAGAAGGTCAAAAGTGATTTTCTGAACCTTGAGCTTTTCGCCCTCTAAAACCACGACCTGAGATGAGTTAATTTTCTGAGTGCTTTCACCATTATTGAGTTCGACTTCCCCACTCAAAACGCCAATCTCACCGGAGCCACCATCCTGAGAGATCTGGACAACGGCGTTTTGGGAACTAAGTTCGATCTCCTGCTCTCCCAGACGAACCCGCAGAGGCTTTCCGGATAACCTGGTATTCAGAAAGCCCTTTTCAAGATCGACGGACTCTAGATCTGATTCCTGCTGAATCCTGATTAAGGAATTCTCTTCCACATCAATGATCGTACCCGTGTGAAGAGTGATCCGCGCCGATGAGCGCTCATCGGTGTAGATGAGTTCATTATGGGAAACAGCTTCGTGGAGGAGAGCATCTTTCCAATCAAGTCCCCGGACTCCCTTACTCTTGACGACAGATCTCTTGGCGGAGATTTCCCCCAGAGGCGCCATCTCGCTTCGACCATGGGATGACCAAAATAGTTGATAGGAGCTGATAAGTATCAGCAACGCTCCCATAAGAAGCATGGTCTGGTCGATGCGCCGGCTATTCATTCTTCTATTTTAACCCATTGGGACTAGGTAAAAAGGGTAGGCTTAAATTACCCAAAACATTAGTTATAATGAAATGACATGAAAACAAATTCCCCTGTCCGATTTCCATTGAAGCTCAAGCTCCTGGCCGTGATGATCATCCTGATTGCGAGCTCATTGAGCGTGTTTGTCGGGATTGCTCTCACGACTTTCAGGGAAGACAAGGCGGCCTATGTCTATGAGAGCCTGCTCAATAAGGCAAGCTCAGGTGAGATCCTCCTCTCTCAGAAACTGGGAGCCAGTTCCTCTGGACTGCAGGTGAACCAGGAGAAGATCCAACTCAACGGTAAACCCCTGGATGACTTAAGTCAGCTTCTTCCAGAGAACTCGACCATCATCCATTCTCTTGTCATTCCCCAGGGAGGAAATCTCTATCTCTGGGAAGATGGTGCTCTCAAGATTGCACCACCCAGCTTAAAATCCATCTTTGCTAATGTCTTTGAAAAATCCATCTTTGAAGCTGTTCGTAGTTTTACTAAAGATGATGAGTCCTGGCTTCTCGCCTACCGCTATAATCCAGCTCTGAATTACGCCTATGTTACATCTGTCCCAGAGAGTGAAGTCTTCGCGGTCACTCGCTACCTGATTCAGAAATCTCTCTTCTATGGGCTCTTCATCCTTGGGGTCTCGGTCATTCTCTCCGTTCTTCTGGCGAAGCCTCTTACGGCGAGTCTCGAGAGAGTTCAGAACCTCACTCAGGATATTGCCTCAGGAAATTTCTCCCGAAGAATTAAGATAAAGGGTCATGATGAAGTGACCTCGCTGGCCGGATCTGTGAATCACATGGCCGACAAGATTGTCCTCTTTATGGAGGAGATGAAGGAAAAGGCCCGTCTGGAAAATGAAGTTCAGGTGGCCCAGCTTGTTCAATCTTCTTTTTTTCCTGAAAACTCTGTGGAGAACAATGCCTACTCCATCCGCGGGCATATTGAAGCTGCCAGTGAATGCGGAGGTGACTGGTGGGGAGTTTATGAATCAGAGAACTGGACGATTCTCTTTATCGCCGATGCCACTGGACACGGAGTTCCCGCTGCTCTTCTTACCGCAACCATCAATAGTTGCAAGACTAGCCTGGCCTATCTTTCTGAACTTGATCCGGGAATTCTCGCCCGCCCGGGTGAGATTTTGCGCTTTATGAATCAGGCCGTGCATGGATCGGGAAAAGAAATTCAAGTGACCTGTTTTGTTGCCAGTTTGAATAAAAAGACCCGTGAAATGCATTTTTCCAATGCATCCCACACTCCACCGCTATTTTTTAATGCTGAAAAAGAATCCCTGGGAAAAGAGGATTTTCAACCCCTTATGGAGCCTAACGGTCCTCGTCTGGGCCAATCCCCGGGAAGTACTTACTCTTCTGGTACCTTGTCCCTCAGAGGCGGTGATACAATTTTCTTTTATACAGATGGTCTTATTGAAGCCGAAAACGGCGAGGGTCAACGCTGGGGTGAAAGGCGCCTCCTTAAGGCCCTCGGACAGCATGGGTCTTTGGCCCTGGAGGAAATCATTCCGAGAATTTTGGGAGAACTCAAGTCCTTCTCGGTTGAGAAATTTAAAGATGATGTGACAGTTGTCTCCCTGAGGGTGAAGTAATGAATCGAAATCTCGCAGTCATATGCAGTGAAGAAATCTATAAGTCTTTGCAAGATGCCTCCGAGAACTCGGACTTGATACTCCACCACAATCCCCTGGTTAAGGATATCGATAAAGAACAGATCATCATCTGCGATGAATCAGTGTTCAAGAAATCCAAGACCATTCAGGGTCATGATAAAAATCTTCTCTTTCTCATCTCTTCCCTGACTGATGATGAGAATATCTCTCTAATTCAAAAACATGGTCTAAGACATCTGATTGGACTGAATGAATCCGTATTCGCTGCGGAAACAATCTCCCATATTCGTAAACTCTTCACTTCAAAGATCTGGGGCATGGAGCCCTATATGAGCAATGAACTTGAAATAAAGGTTCTCTCCCTCTCAGATTCAAAGTTTACCCATGAGATGATCAAAGATGCCCTGGATCACTTTGATTTCCAGGACTATTTCTCTTCCCCTATGGAATACATCCAGGTGATGGCCAACGAGCTCATCTCCAATTCCCTTTATAAGGGTCCCAATAAGAAAAGATCAGAACAAGGTCTTGAAGGAATTGACCGTCGGACACCGGTTTTTCTCAAGGGATCAGATCTTGTCCAGGTGACCCTGGCAAAAGATTCAAATGGTGTTGCCCTCTCTGTCCAGGATTCTTTCGGCGGTCTCTCCTATGAGGTTTTAACAGAAAGCCTCATAAGAAGTTTCCGGGAAAAGACTGTGATGGATAAAAAAGACGGCGCAGGCCTTGGTCTTTACCTCACCTTTCTTCATAGTAATCAATTCATCATTAATTATCGGGAAAACTACCGGACGGAAGTCATCTGCATCATCGAGCGGAATAAACGCTACAAGCACTATAAGCAGAGAATCCGATCCTTTCATTTTTTCCAAGAGGTACAGAAGTGAAACGACTTAGCATCAATAAACAAATCCACCAGGATGAGCTCTACGTAGAACTCACAGGGGCCATCGACGAAGATGCCGATTTTAAGGAACTTCTGGGTCTGGAGCAGAATAAGATTTCCTTCGACTTTAACGGAGTGACGATGATCAACTCCTGCGGAATCCGGGAATGGATCCGGTTCATCGAAAAGATCCCGAATAAAGTCTCAATCACCTATGAGAACTGTCCGCAGATCATCATTGAACAGATCAACATGGTTCATGGCTTCTTCCGCCCCGGTGCGGTTATCAAGTCCTTTTATGCACCCTACTTCTGCGAAAACTGCCAGAAGGAAGCTAAGATCCATTTGAAAACTGAACAGGTTAAAAACCGGAAAGCCCCTGCCGTTGAATGTCCTCATTGCGGAAGCGAAGAAACAGAATTTGATGCTATTGAAAGTCAGTACTTTGCTTTCTTAGGAAAGGTATGACCTCTTTTTCTTCTTTCGATCACATCTTAGATGCAGTGTTGGGTCTCGGCTCTCGAAAAGAGATTCTCTACTTTAATCACCAGAGTCACATATTCTTCAAGCTGCCACCACGCCTTCTTAAAACCAAAGAGAAAATCATCCAGCTCTGCGACTCTGCTGACTTTGACCTTGATGAATGGATGAATAAGGGGCTCATGAGCTTCGAAGTTTTGACTTCGCCGGAGATCAAGGTCTATCTCCCCCATGATCCTGAAACAGAATATCATGTCATCTTAAAGCTTATTCCCCTTGAAAGTGGAGAATTTGCCCTCACCTTTCACGACACGACAGTAGAAAATAAGCTTCACCAGAAATACCGAGAGCAACTTGAAGAGCTTAAAAAAACTCACAATCAGTTTCTCCAGGCAGATAAGCTCAATACCTTAGGTGAGCTCACTGCCAATATTTCTCACGAGATTAATAACCCCCTCACCATCGCCGCAGGCCACGCAGAAATCATTCAGGAACTTCTCCAGATGGATGCTCCAGACAAAAGTCAGCTTCTCGAGATCAATTCGACAGTGCTGGAATCCCTGGAACGGGTTAATCAGATCATCAAGAACATGAAGGATTTCCTTCATCAAAGCCAGGATCAAAAAGAGTACTGCGACTTAGAAGCACTGGTGGATTCGGCCATTGAATGGATTCAGCCAACCGCAAAGAAGCTAGGAGTCTCTATCGATAAGAATCTGCACTCCGAAAGGACTGCAGTCCTCGCCAATAAGATCAAACTTGAGCAGGTCATCATTAACCTGGTTAAAAATTCTCTTGATGCTATTGAGAGTGATAAAAAATCCGGCGGTGAAGTCGAGGTCGCCATCTCCAAAGACCAGGAACAAAATCAAATCATCATTGAGGTCAGCGACAACGGACCAGGTCTCCCGGACTCAATCAAAGAAAGTCTTTTTAAACCCTTTGTTTCCACTAAGGATGCAGGTGCCGGGACCGGACTCGGTCTCTCCATCTGTGCTAAAATCGTCGAAGGTCACCAGGGGACACTCACTCACATTCCTACCCCTACTGGGTGCCAGTTTCAGATCCGGCTCCCTATGATCGAAATCTATTCCTACACAAGAAATGATCGCTACCTTTCCGGATCGAAAAAGGAAAAACGGGTCTTGGTCCTGGATAACGAAGTTCAGATTTTAAACGTTATGAATTCCTTTATCTCTCAGGACAATCTTGTTTTTGTAGGCTCATCTAGACCCGAAGATGCACTGGAGTTTTTAAGCAAGGCCCAGGTGGATCTCATCATCACTGACTTTTCTATGCCTACTATGAATGGAAGTGAGTTCTCTCAAAAGGCTCGGGAGACGGGTTACGATGGTTCTATTCTCTACATGACGAGTGCGAAGTTCATCGAACAATACAATAAAGATAAAGCAAAGCTTAAGATTGATGGAATCATCATTAAGCCCTTTAATAAGCAGGAAGTGATGAAGACCATCCGCTTTGCCCTGGGTTCCAAGGAAGTGGCATCATGAACCAGAAAAAAATCGAAGAGATGAATGTCCTAGTTGTGGATGATGAGGAAAAGATCTGCTCCCTCATTAAAGTCTTTCTCGAGACGAGCTTTAATTTTAAATCCATCGTCGTAGCAACGACCGTGGTCCAGGCAAACCAAAAGCTCATCAACCAGGAGTTTGATCTTCTCATCACCGATCACGTTCTCCC
>CAZPFM010000054.1:0-9413 GCA_964585845.1 uncultured Bacteriovorax sp. | reverse complement strand
AGAGAATAAAAAAACGCATGTCCATTTCCTTAAAGAGGAGATGAACTTATTTTCTTTTCTTTGCGGTGAAATCGGCAAGGAGCTTTTTGATCATAAGAAGCTCTTGTTTTGAATCTGGGTGCTTTGCTGCAAGGCGCGTGAGAACTTGACCCACTTGAAAGTCGAGAAGTTTAACATCACCTAGAAGTTCACTCAGAAGTTCCACTTTGAAATCCAGCATGGCATCTTTCACCGCCACATCCAGTTTGGCGGCCTGAAGTTCGGCCCGGAGTTCCTGAACCTCGCTACTCACTGCCTGTGGCTCTGCTCGCAGAGCTGTCGCACCCACAGCTCGTGGGGAAGCGGATGGCTGAGGTGGAGCAGATTGTGATCTTGCTTCGGCGATGTTTTTTACCTGGGCCACGGGACGACCAGGAGAAGATGGTGGGCCACCTGCAGAAGCAGGGCGAGCTCTAGGCGCAGCACCCGGAGGGGCCTGGAACTCCAGGTCCACGTCGAACTCGACGGCTTCTTTCTTTTTACGTTTTATCTCTTCTTCGTCTTCGAATTCGAGATCTAAATCTTCTAGAGGCATTAACCACCTTTTTACTGACATTCTAACTATCGGAAATTTGGGATGATTTCTTGAGTTTTAAATATCCCCTAACTTATTGAAAACTTATGCCGAAGAGAGATGCATGTCGGACTATGATGAAGATGATAAACCAACCGTGGTGTTGGATCTAAACGCTCTTAAAAAGCAAAAGCTTGAAGAGGAAGAAAATCTCGCCAATATTGCCGGCGAGCTTGAGTTCAATGTGGATGAAAGAAAGAATCTCGACCGGACTCAATTAGGTATCCCCAAAAACACTGCCTCTGAAACAGAATCGGCCAACAAATTTTCCGTCATCCTGTTTGATATCGGGGATGATTTCCTTAAGACTCATAGAGAATACTTTCCCCAGGGGTATGACTACCTCGTCTGCTCAAGCCTCGGTGAGCTCAACCGCATTTTGAAAAATGATGTTTTCCAGATTGTGGTTTTTCTCTATGATCAAAATCCTAAGGCGATCAATCAGCTCTCCGCTCAGATTCGTCAGAAGCTCAGGCACACTAAGGTTCTCATCATGGCAAGGTCCATCTCCGAGGAGAAAGCGAAGATTCACGCCAAGACTCCTGCCGGTGCATCCGCCTACTATCAGCTCCCGTTGGAATCTGAGAAACTGAAATCGACCTTTGAGCAGATCTATGATTCACAGAAAAAAGTCGGCTAGAGTCTATGACAGTCTGGGAGTCCCTCGATAGGCCTGCCTGCTATCCAGATTGCAATTGCGAGTTCATGCTTCCCGATTGCTTCATCTGCCAGCCTTATTCTTTCTGGTCTTCATTTGCCTATCTTCTCTGCGCCTTTCTCATTTATCGAAAATACCGAGGAACACTTCCAGAGACAAAGATCTGGGTTTTTGGATTACTCATCATTACCATGACTTCGCTTTTTGCTCATGCCTCCTTTACGGTGATTTCTCTGGCCCTGGATCTAGGCTCCATCTCAACCCTCATGCTTCTCATCCATCTGCCAGAACAAACCCTCAGGTCCAATTTCCGGTTTCTGGGAATAACCCTGGGTGGAGTGATTTTCACCACAATCCTTCTCCTGCTTCTGCCACAGAATCTTTGGGTGGGTGTTGTTTTTGCGTTCTTTCTTTTTTCGGCGGGAATTCTGTGGCGGGTCCATGGACCCTATCACCGGGACCTGGAATTCTGGGGCATCATGACTCTTTACGGAATTTCCTTTCTGCTCTTTCATTTCGATAAGCATCCGGCGATCTGCTTTAAGTCCTTTCCCGTTTTTGGGCACACTCTCTGGCACCTGGGTTCGGCCCTCACCGCCTATCTCTTTGCGAGCTGGCACCTAAAAAAAAAGGCCATTTCCTGAAGAAAATGGCCCTTTAAATCTGGGAGGTGAAATCATGGCTAAATGATTTCGCCCCCATGATGGTCTTGCGTTTGGCTTACGTCAATTTCTAAAAATATTAAATCCTTAACACTCAATACCAATCAAACCTTTAGGAAAGACCTGTTGACCAAATCGCTTCATATTCGATAAATGAATGCTATGCAAAACGGTCTAACTATACTTTTTTTGTTTATCTCTGTTTCGGCCCAGGCCCAGTGGGAAAGAGGCACCAGAGTTCATCATCCCAGAGAAAATATTTACCAGCTTTCTTCCCGTGAGTTCGAGTCATCGGTGATGGCCGGCAGAAAGCATGCGCTCTTCTATCCTGTGACGGCGACTGAACTTCTCATCCCTTATGGGCCCATGAAAGATTTTTTTGAATCCGGAGATGAAGATCCGGTTCGAAGACTCCTCTTTAAGCTGGCCCAGGTGGTGACTCCCTTTAAGTCCATGGACCAGGTCTTTGGCTGGCTCGGTCTGCATGATTATCCTCGCTACGCTCAGCCAGAAAATCCCAATCCTCTTCCACGACTCACTCAAGATGAGCAAGCACTCCCCATGGGTGCAACCATTATGGAAACAGCAGATGGCGAAGGGCTCACCTTCAGCTGTGCCGCCTGCCACACGGGGGACCTCTTCGGTGTGAAAGTCCTGGGTCTCACCAACCGCTTTCCCCGGGCCAATGAATTCTTCGCAGAAGGAAAAAAGATCGCCCCCTATATCAACTCCTTTGTCTTCCGAGATCTTTTGAAGGCCACAGAGGGCGAGCGGCTGATGTTTCTTAAATCTAAAAACGCCGTGAACTACGTGGGGCCTATTCCCCCGCAGGTCCTGGGACTTGATACCTCCCTCGCCCAGGTGGCCCTCTCCCTTTCTAAACGGGAGCACGATGCCTACGCTTCTCGCACCAAATCCTACAAGAGACCAAGAAAGAATAAGCTTGAAAAGATGGTGGCCGATTCTAAGCCGGCCGTCTGGTGGAATGTGAAGTACAAAAACCGCTGGCTCTCTGATGGCTCCATTGTTTCGGGAAATCCTGTGCACACGAACTTTCTCTGGAACGAGATCGGTCGAGGCACAGATCTTCGAAAGCTCGAGACCTGGCTCCTCGCTAATGACGAGACGATCCGAGAGCTCACCGCCGCGGTCTTTGCCAGCAAGTCCCCTCGGTATGAAAAATTCTTCGGAGTCGATTCCATTGATTTGGAAAAAGCGATGCGAGGGCAGGTTCACTTTGAACAGTCCTGCGCCAAATGCCATGGCTCTTATCAGAAAGGCTGGGAGACAACTGGGGCAAGAACGAAACTTCAGAAAATCCAAACCGTGAAACTGACATACCACGAACTCACTCCTGTAAAGGATGTGGGAACTGATCCAGGTCGCTACCTCGGAATGTTTGAATTTGCTCAGGACCTCAATCGTCTCCAGATCTCAAAATCCATTGGAACCGTTGTGGAGCCGCAGAGAGGTTATGTCCCACCGCCTTTGGATGGAATTTGGGCCCGCTACCCTTATTTCCATAACAACTCGGTCCCGAACCTCTGCGCTCTTTTAACCCCGGCGGCGAAGAGACCGGTCACCTATTATGCGGGGAAGGCCATAGATAAGGAACGGGACTTTGATCAGGAATGTGTGGGGTATCCTGTGGGAGAAAAGACTCCGGCGGCCTGGAAAAAGAAAAAGTTTCTTTATGACACTCGCAAAGAGGGACTTTCGAACTCTGGGCATGAAAAGATGTTCCTGGACCTTAGTCCTGAAGAGAAGCGGGAGCTCATTGAGTTTTTAAAGACGCTTTAGAAAATCGAAGTCTTAAAATACTCCTCAAAATCACTGGTATTCGGAGAATCGATGTTCAGATATGTCTTGAAGTGTTCGGGAGTAGTCAGACTTTGAATACGAATAACTGGAGTATTGTTTTTTTCGACAATTCCTTCAACGTAAACTCGAACAACTCCCTCGGGGACTGAAAAGTTTTGTTTTTCAAACTCTTCTAAGAAAAGTCTGCTTGCCTCATTGGCCGATTGATCCTTTGAAAGAAGAGGCTTCAGGCTGAAAATAATTTTCAAGGTTCCGTCTGAACTCACGAGCCGATGATAGATTTTATCTTTTAGCCCGGGCAATTCACAAAGATCTAGGCCACATGGGCCATTTAATAAAGGGTTCTTGCTAAAAGAATCCACGCTCTTAGCAGCGTCCTTTTTCAAATTGTTTTTCTTTAGCAAAGTCCGGGAGAGGACTACAGATAAAACAACTAATAAGAAGATGGATAAGTATTTTTTCATCTTACATCCCCAACATACAGCCGGTTATGCTTTTCCCACCGCTTACCGATGTCGCAGGACAATACTGGAGATTACTGCAATCGTTGGAAGTCATACCACTTCCCATCATCGTCCTGGTTGCACCAGAGTCTAGCTCGCAAGCCGTTGGATAGGGAGAGAAGTACTGCTTAACATCACAATAGCAATCCCCAGTAGCTTCCGCACAGGTCGGAGCAGGAGAGGCCGATGGACTCGCTGCCCAGGTCCCGTTATTACAAACGAAAGATGCCGACCCTGTAGGCTCCCCGAGACCAAGAGTATCATTGATCTGTTTATTCTGAAGATGCGTCCCGACACCCGTACTGGCCTGACAAGTTTGCCCTCCGACAGTCCAGTTTTTCGTCACACTTGCGCAGTCAGCACCGGCAGGAGCTCCACAAGTCGTAGGCCCAGAAGTCGTACATCCTGACTTATTGGCCATACTTGCAGTCGGACAAAGATCACAGAGAGCAGCACAGGCCGCTGCGTCCGCCACTTGCTGAGACTGACCAGGGTTACAATTGATCAGGGGCTCACCGCAACTCACGGCCGTGTACATATCTAAGTTATAATAACAGGTCACAGTACTCGCAACTGTACAACTCGCATACTGATAAGTATTAGGAGACCAAGTTCCATTGTTACAGGTCTGAGACTCTCCCGTACAAGTCGCAGCAGTTGCTGCCTGATAGAACGTTGCCGTCCCTCCATGGGCCCGGGAAACACCGTCTTTCGTACACCCAACGGCCGCCGCCGTAGAACAAGAAGCCCTGTTAAAAGACGCAGACCCGTCTAAAACACCGTTTGAACAATTCCGGTATTGCCGATATGTCGCTGTATCACAGCTGTTCCCATAGGGAACAGAAGTTGTATTGTAAAAGTAGCGGCCGGATCCGGAGGCGACAGTCTGTCCATCAAGGGTACAGCTTGAGCCACTCACGACAGAACAGGAAGCATTGGTATATGTACCAGAGAGGGTTCCATTGGTGCAGGTTCGTGTTTGGCCGGAGCATGTGTTTCCGAAATCTTCACAGGCTCTTAGGTAGAATGTCGCAGACTGAGTATGGTTAAGGGCCACTCCATCGACCGCCGAACAGTTGGACCCAGGGTCAACTGTACAACTCGAAAACGTGTAGGACTCTGACAGAACTCCTGCGTTACACGTCCTCTGTTGTTGAACACATGTACTACCATAGGGCACGTTGCTGGATTGGTATGCAGTAACACTTGTTCCATCAGGCACTGGCGTACCGTTAAAGTCACAGTTACAAGGTGAAGCAGTGAATCCATTCAAGGTGGCCATGAAGGTTTGCCAATCGTTATTGCCCGCAGTCGCTACGTTAGCACTCACCAAGCGAGATTCTGTGGCCATGCTTTGAACAATCGCTTTACAGACACCGTCGATAGAAACTGTGCATCTCGCTCCGGCGTCGACTCGGCACCCAGAACTTTTACTTGGATCTGCCACACTACAAGTTCCAGATGTTGCCACACAAGTAACCTGGGCTTGTGCAAAAAAAGGAAAAAGAAAAATGAGAACGAGGAGTAGTTTCATTACTATTTCTTCTTTTCATCCAGGATGCGCTGAATTAAACTTTCCTGTTTCTCAAGGCGTGCTTCGAGCTCGGCATTCTTCGCCTTGACCACCGCTAATTCTTCTTCAAGTTTTTTATCATTGGCAAAAAGACTATCGATCATGGCTTTCACTTCTTTAATCGCTTCTACAAGTAGGGCCGTGATATTTCCGTATTTAACTGAAAGATAATCCTCCCCATCGCCTTCCACCAGGGAGGGCTCCACGGCCTTAACTTCCTGGGCGACAAATCCAATGTCAGACTTCCCAGACTCTTTCCATGTAAATGAATGCCCTCTAAGAGCGAGCACTCTTTTTAAAGGACTCTGGAGGTCTATAATTTTTTCTTTAAGTCGCTTATCAGAACTATAAAGATAACTACTGGCCAACACATTGCCACTCACGTGGAGCATCTGAGTGGGAGCAGGTACACCGATGCCAAGTCTTCCGAGGGTGGTAAAGGTAAAGTGCTCATTCATGCCCCAAAAGAATCTTAGATTATTATTTGTCCCGGAGTTATCTGAGTTTCCAATGTCCCAAAAGTTTGAGCCTAAATTGTGGAGACGGAGTGTTGGAAGGTTCACTCCTGCAACATGCAGTTCTGTCTGGGGATCAATAGTACCGATCCCCACATTCCCATTTGCCTTGATCACCATTTCTCTATTCAGCGTTCCTGCGTTGGACGTCCAGAACTCCAAGTCGCCGGAAGACCCGTCCGGTGTCCTGGTACTGATCTGGCCTAGATCTGTGGCTCCGGACCTAAACTGCATTTTGATATTGTTCGGAGCTGATCCGCGGTTATTAATGATGAGGTTCGAAGTAGCTTCACTCGTCCCACTGACCTCTAATTTACCCACGGGGTTAGTGGTACCTACACCCACGTTTCCACCATTCGGATTAAGAATAAGAGGAAATGTTGCTGCAAGATTCCCTTTATTTGTCCCCTGAATCCAGGCCGGCCCGGCATTTATCCCAAAATCTAATGTCGACCCACCTGAATGTGAGAGTCGGAACATCAAACCAGTTTGAGAGGTTCCACTCGTCGCAGGCCAGGCGTTGCCTCCGCCTTCGACGTGCAATAATCCGTCGGGAGCAGCAGTATTTATACCAACCCTACCCGCTTGAGTAACTCGCATTCTTTCAGACCCAGCTGTCTGCAAATACAAATCATTCCCATGACTCACGACCTGAGGATTGGTCCCCGTCCCAGAGTCGCGAAAAGAAAGGGCGGACATGTTTGTATCTGACTGAACCAGAACTCCTGTTGCTGCACCGGAGGTAAATACATGGAGCGAGTTGTTAGGCGTGGTCGTCCTAATCCCCACATTACCGTTTGAATCAATCCTCATACGCTCAGTAAGCGATGCAGCTGCCGTCCCCCCGTTTGGAGTCGTGAGAAACGTCATATTTGTTCCCTGAGCTGAATTGGTCCAGTTCTGGGTCGCTGTCATGCGTATGGCTCCAGAAGCAGTGGAGAAAGCGGTTCCATCGTGCCCGCGAGCCGTTATATTGGCCAGTTGATCACCATTAATGACTGCAGCCGGTGTCCCGGGAGTACCGCGAGCTTTCCGCAGTCCAATAGTGGCGCCCCACGTATTGGAGTCTATTTTATCAAAAAACACATTAAGGGGACCGCCATTTTGAACATGAAAATTTGCGGCCGGAGTGGATGTGCCGATTCCAACGTTTCCTACTGGGTAAAAGATATCATCCGTAACACCGACGATCTGCCAAAGAGAGTCACTATGCCCACTTGTAACCGCGTAACAGTCGTCAATAACGGTTCCAGTGGAAACATCGAGAGTAAAATTAATTTTCACCGTCTTCCGGATCAGATCTGTCTGAACATTATTCCCTCTTGAAAAAACAATCTCTAACATCGTCTCATTCGGAGCAAGACCAGGGTATGATTGGCTTAATGAGTAGGTGCTGATTCTTAAACTCGTGCCCGGAAGCATCGTATTCCGTTGGTAGAGCACCGTATCCACTCCGTTCACTCTTTTGGTAATTCCTTGACCATTTGGAGATCCGGGTCCACCGTGAACTGGTAACTGTCCACCCAGGGTCAATTTACAATTAGTCATATCCGCAAGGATCGAGCGGATCGCCCCCAGAGTCGCCGTCACCTCATAATTCTGTTCGACCGTCTTCTGGGCCTTATTCTGAGTCTTAAAGAGAGTCATCCCTGCGACTGCAAGACCACCCAAGAGGCCAGCTGCCACCATAGTTTCTACGAGGGTCATCCCTTTCTGGTTCAGTTTAAACATAATAACCTTCTCATCCTTTAAGCATAGGTTAACCGACCTCCCTTAACTCTTATAAAAAAGAGAGAAATCAAAGGGATAGGTCTGAACCAAAATTACAATATGGATATTTTTGCAAAATAATTATGGCACCGACTAGAGAAATATGAATAAATACCTAAAATTAGGCCAATCAGAGATTCAACTCAATATAGTCATCGAGGTAGCCCACGATCTGATCCCGGGAAACTTCCACGAAATTAAACCGGCCGGCATCTGTGAGCCGCCTAAGCTTCTGCAGGTCTAGAGGCAAAACCAAGAAACTCGCCGATACTTTATAGATCCCCTGATCCTCAGTAAAAAGAGCGAATATGATCTCTCTGTTTTCTAGTTTTACATAATCGTCATTATTAAAGGCATTAAGCAAAAACCATCCAACAGTTAAGCGCCATAGCTCCTCATTTCGCTTCTGGTCCCCAGTCTTTGCATCTGGAAGTCTTCTCTGCATATTCTTGAAGTATGGATCCGCATCAAAAAGAACGATGAGTTGCCCTTTATGTTCAACCGCCCCCCAGCGCCCATCTTCAGGAAGTTTCAAGGAAGAACAGAGAATTTTCTCCGATTCGCTTACACACTTTGGAGCGTCTTTTAATTCAAAAAGCTCCAGGAAATTTGGCACTTCGGGCTTCTTCTTTGGAGCTGTTTCTGTTGCAGTGATGGTCTCATCTGGTCCTTTTTCGGCTGAAGACTGTAGTGCTTCATGGGACTTGTCAGCTTCACCTATGTAAGTAAAATACACCGCCCCCCCAATAATGGCGATGGCAATGATCTCGTAGAGCTCCAAGAACTTCTTCTTTTTTTTCTTTTTCCCCTTCTTCTTTACCTTCTTAGGATCCGCTTCTCCCTTGGCCCTCTCAGCGAGCTTTTTCTTATAGGCCTCACGCCGCTTGACCATGGTCCCTGTACTCGACTTCTGAAGGTCTCGCAGAGAAACAACCGTGGTTTTCTCTTCCGGCTCCCGAGGCTTAGGTGCAGGAGAAATAGGATTCTTCTTGGGTGCAGAAGACTCACCCGGAAACGGAATACTGATCTTATTCACCTCATCCAGAGCTTCCTCGTCACTCACTAAGGAGACCAGAACAGAGCTCCCCAGTCTCACGGGAAAGTAAGAGGTAAACTCCACTCTCCGACCGGGAATCAACCTCTCTTCATTAAGATAGCTTCCATTGGTACTTCCCTGGTCAATGACAAAGTAGTTCTCTTCCTCTTTCTGGATAATAAGGTGCTTGCGACTGATCTGATACTCGGAGTCGACGATGTCGCAGGACATGTCGCTCCCGATGATAGTTTTGGATTTATTA
>CAZPFM010000053.1:0-9417 GCA_964585845.1 uncultured Bacteriovorax sp. | reverse complement strand
TTCCACTGAACTTACAGGGGATATCAACTATAGAAAGATTGCGATCTATGGATCTGATTCAGATCCACGGGCCTTTAACTTCGATGGTGAGTTCAACATCGCTAACCGCGGGATTGTTGAGTTCATCGAGATGCTCAAGCTCGACGTGGCCTTCTTGTATGATCTCCTCGGTGCTTCTCAGGAGCAATCCATTAAGCCGAAGAAGTTTGCCCAAACTAATATCGATCTTGTGATTTTGGGTCATACCAATGAGCCCGAGTACAGAAAGCTCCAGAGTAATGAATTCATGGAAGCTCTCCGGGATAGAACGGTGAAGATTGATGTGCCGTACATCACACGCCTTGATCAGGAAGTGCGGATTTACCGCAAGGATTATAATAAAGATACGATCCCGAATATCCACATTGCTCCTCACACTCTTGAGATGGCCTCTACCTGGGCGATTCTCACGCGCATGGAAGAGCCGAAGAAGTCTGACTTAACAAAACTCCAGAAGCTTAAGCTCTACAACGGAAAAACTCTTCCAGGGTACAACGAAGACAATGTAAAAGAGCTCCGGAAAGAGGCGGTCCGTGAAGGTCTCGAAGGGATTTCTCCTCGATACATTCAGGATAAAATCTCCAACGCTCTCGTGAAAAATGGTCACGTTGGTTGCCTTAATCCATTCATGGTCTTCAATGAACTTGAGTCTGGACTTAAGCACCACACCCTCATCAATTCACCGGATCAGCTCGATTCCAATAAAGAGATGCTCGCCATCTGCCGCCAGGAGTATGAAGACATTGTTAAAAATGATGTTCAGAAAGCGATCTCGGTGGATGAGTCAGCGATCCAGACCCTTTGTGCCAACTACGTCGATAACGTCAAGGCCTACACTCAGAAAGAAAAGATCCGTAACAAGTACTCCAATAAGCTTGAAGAAGCTGATGAGCGCTTCATGCGGTCTATCGAAGAGAAGATCGATATTCCTGAGAGCAGAAAGGATGATTTCCGCCGGGAGCTCATGAATTACATCGGAGCCCTCGCGATTGAAGGGAAGCAGTTTGACTATAAGATGAACGAGCGCCTTCACCGTGCTCTCGAACTTAAACTTTTTGAGGATCAGCGGGATACCATTAAGCTCACGACAATCATCTCTAATGTGGTGGATAAGCAGACCCAGGAGAAGATCGAAGTGGTGAAGAGCCGCCTCATTAAGAATTTTGGTTACTGTGAGATCTGTGCCACGGACGCTCTGAACTTTGTGGCCTCGATCTTTGCTAAAGGTGACTCAATTAAGTCTTAGGGAGTAATTAGTGGATCACCCAATTAAGAGAGACCATGCTCGCTTCCGGAAGATCGTCAAAGGGCGAATCCGGGAGAACCTAAGAAAGTATGTTTCTCAAGGCAGTCAGATCATTCCGAAGGGAACCGATAAATTTACGGTTCCCATGCCCTCTATTGATATTCCGCGCTTTCGCTTCGGGGATAAATCCCAGGGGGGAATGGGGCAAGGTCAGGGAGAGGCCGGTGATCCGGTGGATGGCCAGCAGGATCCCAATGGTCAGCCCGGACAGGGTGAGGCGGGTGAAGGTGAGGGGAATAAGGAGCTTGAAGTTGAACTCTCCTTAGATGAACTCGCCCGGATTCTTGGTGAGGAGCTTGCTCTTCCTAATATTGAACCCAAAGGGAAGAAGTCCTTACAAAGCGTGGTGGACCGATACACCAATATTGGAACCGTCGGGCCGGATTCTCTCCGACACCTAAGAAGAACCTACAAGCAAGCTCTGAAGCGTCAGATTGCCATGGATTCCTATGATCCGGAAAATCCTGCGATCATTCCCATCCGTCGAGACTTCCGCTACCGATCGGCCGACACCAAGATCGAGATGCAAAATGCGGCCGTTGTGATCTACATGATGGACGTCTCCGGCTCCATGGGGGATGAACAAAAAGAGATCGTGAGAACGGAATCCTTCTGGATTAACCTCTGGCTAAAATCCCAATACAAAGACATTGAGATCCGCTACATCATCCACGATGCCACCGCCAAAGAAGTCGACGAGAACACCTTCTTCCGTACCCGGGAGAGTGGGGGAACACTCATTTCTTCGGCCTACACTCTCTGTAAAGAGATCATTGAAAAAGACTATAACCCCAACGAGTGGAACATTTATCCGTTTCATTTCTCCGATGGGGATAACTGGTCGGCAGATGACACCAAGATTTGCCTCGATCTTCTTGATAACGTGATCCTCCCGGTCTCGAATAATTTTTGCTATGGCCAGGTGGAGAGTCGTTACGGATCGGGCCAGTTCTTTAAGGACCTCGCTGCTAAGTACGGTCTTGATAATGAGAAAATGACCTTAAGTAAGATTAAGAATAAGGAAGGAATTCTTGAGAGCATCAAGGAATTCCTCGGGAAAGGGAAGTAGATGAACCGCACCAAGCCCATCACCGGCGAACTCCTCGCCCTTAAAAATGAGATCGAAGGCTACGCCATCAAGGCCGGGCTCGATTTCTTTCCTCAGGTCTTCGAGGTCTGCGACTACGACACTATCAATATCCTCGCCGCTCAGGGGGGATTCCCGAATCGCTATCCTCATTGGAAGTTCGGGATGGACTATGACCAGCTCTCCAAGGGCTACGCCTACGGTCTTCAGAAAATTTATGAGATGGTGATCAACACCGACCCTTGCTACGCCTACCTTCTTCAGGCGAATAACTGGGTGGATCAGAAGATCGTTATGGCCCATGTTTATGGTCACAATGATTTTTTCAAGAACAATGCCTGGTTTTCCAACACTGATCGAAAGATGATGGATGTGATGGCCAATCACGGCACCAAGATCCGCCGCTACATGGAGCGCTACGGGGCCGATCAGGTGGAGACCTTTATTGATAAGGTCCTCTCCCTGGAAAACCTCCTGGACATCAATGAGCTCTTCGAGACTTCCTCTTTGAAGCGCAAGCGCCAGGAGCTCAATGATCAGCAAAAAGTCGAAGAAGAAGATGACGGCTATCTCATTGATGACCGCTCTTCCGCTCTTAAATCCTTTATGCGATCTCAGAGCCGCTCTTCTAAGAAAGACGAACCGAAAGCTGAGGAGGAAGAGTACTTCGCGGAAAAACCCCTCACGACCCGCACCCGGGACGTTCTGGGTTACCTCATTCGTTATGCTCCTATCGAAGAATGGCAGGCCGACATCATCGGGATTCTCCGGGAAGAGGCCTATTACTTTCTTCCTCAGAGGATCACTAAGATCATGAACGAGGGCTGGGCAAGTTACTGGCACTCCCGAATTATGACAGAGAAGGCCCTGGATTCATCTGAAATCGTGGAATTTGCAGATAAACACGCTGGGGTTATGGCCATGAGCCGCCAGCAGATTAACCCTTATAAGGTCGGAATCGAGCTTCTCCGGGACATCGAGTACCGGTGGGACCGTGGGATGTTCGGGAAAGAGTACAACGAGTGCACCGACATGAAAGAAAAGCTCCACTGGGATAAGAAATTAGGTCTCGGTCGGGAGAAGATCTTTGAGGTTCGGAAATCTCACAACGATATTTCATTTATCGATGAATTCTTGACTCCCGATTTCTGTGAACGTCAGCAGATCTTTACCTATAAGTACAATCCTCGCAACGGTCG
Source organism: uncultured Bacteriovorax sp. (assembly GCA_964585845.1). Classification (GTDB taxonomy): domain Bacteria; phylum Bdellovibrionota; class Bacteriovoracia; order Bacteriovoracales; family Bacteriovoracaceae; genus Peredibacter. The sequence continues at coordinate 5,786 of CAZPFM010000053.1, read as the reverse complement.
CTTTGAGATTGACTCAAAGGACTTTGAAGCGATTAAGCAGAAACTTCTCTCGCAGCTCACTAACTTCGGCTCTCCCATCATCGAGGTGGAAGACGGAAACTACATGAACCGCAAAGAGCTTCTCTTGAATCACGTCCACTACGGCGTGGACCTGGACGTGAATTTTGCCAACGAGACTCTGCGGAATCTCTATGCGATCTGGAGACGGCCGGTGAATCTTCGGACTAAGTACGAAGAAAAAGAGGTCATCTTTGTCTTTGACGGTAAGGAATTTAAGCCGCAGAGTTAAAAGAGCTTTTGATCAAGCTTAAGAGCCCTTGCCATTCATCAGGATTAAAATAATCCGGGTGGAAGATAATATGATGACGACCAAGACTCCGCTTTAAATTCTTCCTCTGAATTTTCTCTATCTTCACACCCCGAAAAGAGTAGGAGCTGATCACTTTCTTTGCATTCACAAGCTCATCTTTGGGATCAATCAATACGAGGTTTGGCTTACTCATTCGTTCCTTTCCTCTGAGGTGCTCGATCCCATCCAAAAGAAGTGCATACTCCCAGAAAAAAAGCTTATTGTAGCGGCGAAAGATCCGAGGCATCTGGCTTAAGATGAAATAGGTCCGGGGAAGGTTTTTAAAAAAGGGTCGAATAATGCCCTCATAATTGACCGCAATGGCCGGGGCAAGAAGAACATAGGATACGGGTTTTTGATCTGAATGAGTCGCAAGCCAATTCTCCAGATAAAGTGCCCCAAGACTGAAAGCCACGGCATGATAAGGCCCATCCACCAAGACTTTCATCTTCTCATTAAATAGCTTAAGACCCTCTTCAAAGTTATCCACCTCCGAGCGCTCATCTCCGTGATTGGGAAGCGTGAGAAGAACCACCTCATGCCCATGAGAGGCAAGTGCATCCCGGAGTGGGAAGAAGCACTCAAGATTATTGTTCATCCCATGAATGAGGATGATCTTAGGGAGTTTTCGGGACGAGCTTGATGTATTTGTCATCTAGTTCTTCGATATCGAGCTGGTTGATATAGACAGTCTCTTGAAGAGGTTCCCCGAAGTCAGACTGGGCAAGCTTTGAGACCTCGTCAGTGAATTTGATTCCATCTTTTCTTTTGATGGTAAGAGGGAAAGCGTCCCATTGGGAGAGTTGGTAGAGAAACCAGCAGTTAATGATATCGTTCTGTGAGCAGCTTCTTCCGGCCTGTTTTTTCATCACTTCCGGCTCATTTTTCATCATTGAGACAAAAGAATAAAGCTGAGTGACTTCAAGACGGTTGGCCTTGATGGACTTCTGGTTGATTTCTTTTAAGACCTGGGAAGCCCCTTCATAGTCACCTTTTTCCGTGAGAAAAGCCGCAAGGAGGGTGAGACGATTGATTTGAGTCTGAGGAGAGGAGAAGACTCGCTCAGAGTACTTGGCCCCGTTTTCCCAGTCTTCCAGAATCCAGGCCAGAGGAAGGAGTCGCTCCATGGCGTTCTGGGAATTTTCTTTTTGATTCAGGGCGAGTTTAAATTGAGCGTAGGCTAGTTCGTACTTCTTTCTCAGGATATAGAGATTCCCCTTGATGTTTTCTGCGTTGGGGGAAGTCAGGTCTTCGAGGAATTTAAAGGAATCTACAAAGGAGCCCACCCGAAAATAGATGGATCCCACAAGCTCCCTGACTTCTTCATCCCGGAGTTGCTCGAGAGTGAGGTCCGTGAGTTCAGGAAGAACTGTGTTCTCTTGATTCAAATAAAGGGCCAGTTTTAAGATGAGTTTTAAGTCATCCATCTCAAAACGGGAAAAGCGCTGACGCTCGAAAGGGGCCCGGGTCATGCCTTTAGCGGGGATGGTCTTCAGATCCACCAGGATATTCATCCACCGCTGGGCCTGAGGATTAAGGTCCAGAAGACCCAGCAGCTGACAGCGGCTCCAGTCTTCTCTTAATCCGTCAGTCTTATCGAGGATAATCCGTGTGAGTGTCTTAGCGGTGCAGATCTTTTTAAAGTGCGAATCCTGGTCCAGATCCTTAGCAGAAAAATGCTCCCAGGCATCTTTATAATTTCCGTCCACGAACTCGAGGATACCAGCATAGCGATGAATAATGGGCTTAAGATGGCTTTGTGAATTTCGGATCTTCATGAGCTCCAGGCGGGCGAGGCGGACTTCACCGTTAATCAGAAGGTATTTAATCCTCTTGAGCTCAGTCATTTCCATCTTACGATCATCGAAGAGTGCCTTATTGAGGGCCTCGTAGTCGAGAAGGCTAGGAGGTGGCTTCATCCCTTTTCGAAGATCGTAGAGCCCCTCTGTCATCTCTGCTGACAGGACGGAAAAGCTTCCGAGAAGAAGAATCATGCTAAAGATGCGTTTCATAATAAACCTATCGAATTTTTTTCCGATAAGCTTAAAAATGAATATGTTTAAACTGACGGTTGCCGTCGTGTATTTTGGTCTTTCCACTTCGCTCTGGGCCCTGGTGCCGGTGGAAGGTCTTATTTTGGGAGAGGCTTCCCAGGACATTCAGGAGGACCCTCTCTCCCAGATTTTTCCAGACAAGCCCTCAGATGAGCCTAAAGATCCAAAGCTCTCCCGGTATCAGGCCCTCTACGTGGATGGCTCAACCCTTAAGGCTTCTTGTGAGAAATATGTTCCTCTGAGGTATGGAAGTCCGAACCAGGACACCGTCGCTAAAAGATCAATTACAGCCTCCCTCCAACTCATGGGAATCGATCTCTCTGTAAAATCCATCGGGGCCTACGCTCGCCACTTGAATATGCCGGAAGAAGAGTACCGGGTTCTCACCCAGAACCTGGTTAAAAATTACTGCTCTCAGAATGTCACGGTTCTCTCTTTAAAAACCATCAAGAAGAGCCTTGAGTTTTACTATGAGAATCCGGAGTCAAGTCTTCTACCGACCTTTGCCGGAATGAAGGATGCGCCTTCAAATCTCAAAGATGCTTCCGAACTTCTTTCGTCCCGAAGAAAGGAATTCAGTGAAGCGGTGGCGGGTTTTCGGGCGTTCTGCTCCTGGGGTGGGGACGTGGACGACTACCGGATGCTCCCCCCTTATTTGAACAATCCTTTTATTTATTCACTTATGATCAATCGCCTCACTACTCCCTCATCAGAAGGACTCACTGACAAGGTCCTCTGTAAGAATCTTATCTGCCGACAGGTGAGTGATGCAGAATTTAAGACGAATTTCCCTAGGGGAGTCGGATCAACCGGACTCCGGACAGATCTTGAGAAACAGTACTGCTTCTATTTTAGCCAACTTGATTATTCCCCTAAACAGACGATTCCACAGGTCGCCCAATGGATCAAGACTCAGGAACTTGAATCCCCCATTGTTGCAACGAACTTCTTTCTTTCCCTTCTCACGGGAATTCCCGACCTTATTTTTGGAGTAGAGGAGTACAAGGAGCTTCTGGCCTTGAGTAAGTCCAATTTCAAAGAGCGCTGGAACAAGTGGGCCTTGAATGTCCTTGATACCTTCGGCCGCAAGATGTTCTATGAAGAATCACTTCGGGTAAGAGTCCTTCCGGAAAGAAGGGTGGCGAGTATTCCCGGAAAAGAATTTCGAGTGGATCTTTCCGTAACCTTAGGAGAGCTCGATCGCATCTTTAATGACCGGGATAAGGTAAAAAGTTCTTTCGAGCTTAATCTTCCTAAAAATTATCTCCGCTCTCTTCGAACGGAATGGAATAATCTAGCTCGAAATGTGGCCACCAGTGATCAGGAAGCCTTCTTAAACAAGAATGCTGAATACATGGAAAAATACCTCAAGCCTAAAGAAGAACTATTTCGTCAAAAGGTTTGGAATGAGGATTTTGCCAAGATCGTTTCAAGAGAAGTTTTAAAACAGGTTCTTCGCTATGATGGAAAACTTTTTGAGAGTTATAAGGCGCAGATGGTTACGATTCCTGTGTCCTTTAACTATGGTCTTTTTGCCCTGAATTACCTACGCTATCGCGCCGACATTAAAAACAATCGACTAGATAAAAAGATTTAGTCACTTGACTCTTTCTGACCAATGCTCAACTTAGGCGTATGACAAAAAAATCCTCTCCCCATTCATCCGAGCCTGAAGTCATTAAAAAAGAAGTGGCTTCACAGAAAAAAAAGAAAGATGAGGTCATCGAGATTGGCGGCAATGCCCCGGTTAGCAGTGATATCGCCCTTCTGAAGGAAACTCTTCCTGCGATTAAGCCTACGACGGCCCTTAAGGTCCAGGATCCTCTGACTCTTTATCTTAAAGAAATCAGCCGCTATAAGCTCTTAACCCCCGAAGAAGAGCAGGAACTCACGGCCGAGCTTCTCAGGACTGGAGATATTGATGTGGCAAAGAAGCTTGTCCTCGCCAATCTCCGCCTGGTGGTGAAAATCGCCATGGAGTATCGTTCGGCCTATAAGAATGTGATGGATCTCATTCAGGAAGGAAATATTGGTCTCATGAAGGCCGTCTCCAAATATGATCCATCCAAGGGGGCCAAACTCTCTTATTACGCGAGCTGGTGGATCAAATCCTATATCCTTAAATTCATCCTGGATAATTTCCGGCTGGTGAAGATTGGAACCACTCAGGAACAAAAAAAGCTCTTCTATAATCTCATGCGAGAAAAGCAAAAACTCGAAAGCCAGGGTCTTGAGGCCGATACCAAGCTTCTCTCCGAAACCCTCGGTGTTTCAGAAAAATCCGTCATCGAGATGGATCAGCGCTTAAGCAGCCGGGGTCAGGAAGTGAGCCTGGATAAACCCATCGGTCCTGATCAGGGCTCCCAGTCTTTAGGGGATATCCTGAGTGATGATGAGGCCCTTTTAGAAGAGCAATTAGGAGAGCTACAGAATCTGGAGATCCTGCGCCAGAATCTGGGGGACTTTGTGAAGAATCTCAAGCCCCGGGATCAAGAGATCTTTAAAAAACGGCTACTTAGCGAAATCCCTGAGAGCCTTCAAAGTATCGCTGATCAATACGGTGTGTCACGGGAGCGAATCCGGCAGATTGAGGAGCGACTCATCGGACAATTAAAGATTTACATGTCCGAATTTATTAGATAAAAATCCCTTTATAAGTTTTAACGGTAGTAAGCAATTTCGCTTTTACCAAACCTTGGACTAGGTTTGCGCCGATCCTTTTGGACGACGTCTGCTTGGACATTGGAGAAGATATGATCACGAAAGAAAGAACAGTAGAACTCACAAAGAAGTTTGGCGGATCTGAGAACAACTCTGGATCTATTGAAGTTCAGGTTGCGATCCTCACTGAGAGAATCAAGAACCTCACTCCACACTTTGAAAAAAACAAGAAGGACCACTCTGGAATGAGAGGTCTTATGAGACTTATTGGTAAGCGCCGCTCGCTTCTTAAGTATTTGAGCAGCACTGATGAGTCACGCTATCAGAAAATTATTTCTGATCTCGAACTTAGAAAGTAATTTTGGAAAGAAGGGGGCTTTTGGCCCCCTTCGATTTTCATAGGGATTTAAAACTGATTGGAGTTATTTAAGAGATAAAAAGACGTTCGAGGCCATTCAAAGTTTCAAGCTTCTCTTTATCTCTCAAACTTCCCTCGGCCTAAAAATCCCTCAAAAATTTAAGAATAATAAATCCGCTGGCGTCATGAAAGCGTAGCATTTGATATTTAGGAGACTCCATGTTGAACAACAAAAAAGAATTTAAGATGAACTACGGTGGAAAAGAGATCACTCTTGAAACCGGCCGTCTTGCAAAGCAGGCGACAGCATCTGTTCTCGCTTCTTGCGAAGGCACTCAGGTCCTCGTGACTCTGATGTGCGCAA
>CAZPFM010000052.1:0-9429 GCA_964585845.1 uncultured Bacteriovorax sp. | reverse complement strand
AAAAAAACTTTGGCAAAGGAATCTCCGCTTTTTTCTTTCTAAAATTTTGCACACCCCAATAGATAAAAAGAATCCCAAGAAAAATAGGACTCAGGAGTCTCACTCCCAAAGGAAAACTTTTAAGATCCAATAAAAGGCCAAAGCCTCCGGCAAGACCACCCAGGAAAAGATACCCGAGACCTCTTCCCAGCTGATAACGGAGGACATCCCCACTCTGAGAACAGCTCGAAGTCACCAGACCTCCACACATTCCCACGCAGTGAAGACTTCCCCCCATACCGGCGAGAAAGAAAACCCATGGAATAAAGCGCTCCAGATCGATGCTAGTCCACTGGTCCCACAAGGTTGACCTCCTTTTCTGAAATGATATCCCCTGAATCCTGATCCACTGTCTCCACCACAACCTTTCTCTGACCCTTTTCCAGAATTTCAGGACGAAAGCGGAAGATGAAAACAATCTTTTCTTCGGCTTCATCAAGAATTGTCGGATGGGCGGGGGTTATGAGTTCGATCTTATTCCGGAGTTCGGGATTCTTGACCTGAAACTCCACTCTTGGAATAGAGCTTCCCTGATGAGTGAGTTTGAGTTGAAAATTATTCATCACCTGCCCCTGAGTATTGACCGTGAAGGGAACCCGGGAGCGCAGGAAGATCATCTTCACTTGGCCACTCGCACTTAAAAAATAAATGAGAACAGAAAAAAGAAGAAGACTAATGAGGGAATAGACTAATGATCGGGGGGTAATAACCCTATGTTTTTCCCCATTTTCAGTGGCGTACTTTATGAGACCAGGAGGGCGGTTGAGCTTTTCCATGATCGCATCACAGGCATCAATGCACTGAGTGCAGTGGATGCATTCAAGCTGAGTCCCCCGACGGATGTCGATGCCTGTTGGGCAGACCTTGACACAATGGTAGCAGTTCACACAATCCCCCTCCTCGCCACGAGGGACTGTACCAAATCGGGGCTCGCCTCTTTTTTTATCGTAAGCGACGACAAGAGAGTTATCATCCATCATCACCGATTGAATCCTGCCATAGGGACACATGATGATGCAAAACTGCTCCCGGAACCAGCCAAAGTCGAAGAGGAAAATCCCTGTAAGAATCATGGTGGCAACGAAGAGTCCCCAGTTCTCAGCGGGAGTTTGAAAAGTAATGAGGAGAAGATTCCTTGGGCCTACGACATAGCCGATGAAGGTATGGGCTATATGAAGAGAAATCAAAAGGAAAATAAGCCACTTGACTCCCCTTTTTAAAATTTTCCCTCTATTCCAGGGAGCGGCATCCAGGTCCCGTCTTCGTTTAGGAGTGCCTTCTATAAGAGACTCGATTTTAAGAAAGAGGGCCTGAATAAAAACCGTCTGAGGGCAGGCCCAGCCACACCACACCCTGCCGAAAACACTGGTAAGAAATGCAAAGAGAAAAAGAAGGGAGATGAGAGCGAGGAACATCAGGACAGGTTCAACCCCATGTAAAGTTCCACCCAGAAAAGTGAACTCCCGGGCAAAGATATCTACCTGAAGCGCGGGTTTTCCTGCCACATTGATCCACGGAAGGATGAGGTAGAGGGCGATAAGCCCCCAGTACACAAAGTTGCGCCTCGTCTGCCAGATTCCTTTTACATTTTCAGGATGAACGTAGATCCGGTTACCGTGCTCATCGGTAGTCGAAAGTCTTTCCGGATCTAACTCAAAAATATTCTTATTTTTCATCTATGATTTTTTCACCTTCAGGTTCTTTGCCCTTTTTGAAAGTATTGTGGAAAGACATAACGTACGCCGTGGCCTGGTAGATCTCATCCTGGGTGATCATATCGGACCAGATGGGCATGCCATTGGCCTCTGATCCATTGAAGATCACATCATAGACAGTTTCGGGAGTTCCTCTGGCAACCAGCCAGTGATCATCCGTGAGATTAGGTCCCACATCCCCTATCCCACCTTCTGCGTGACAGGGAAGACAATTGAGTTCGTAGACTTCCTTTCCTTTTTGAATCCCATCTTCAGCGATGATCTTCGTATAGGTAACGAGATTAAAGGTTGCATTTTCCCGCTTAAACTCGGCCTGCTTTTCAAGGATTTCCTTATACTCCTCCCGAAACTCGGCTTGAAGACTCGGACCTCCGAGCATCTGGTAGTAGATAAAATAAATCACAGCAAAGATGGTGGAGATCCCAAAGATAATATTCCACCAGTTGGGAAGTGGATGATTAAGTTCCTGGATATTATCGTAGTCATGATCCAGAAGAAGATGCTTTTCATCTTCGCGGACATCGACTTTAGTATCATCGGGCTTCATTGTGAGATCCTTTTTTAATCTGAGGGGCATCTTCCAAAGGAATCATGGAGATCTTCTGGAAGAGGGTTTGGTTCTTTTTTCGGTAGGCCCAGAAAACATAGGCCCCGAAAAAGACGACAAAGAGAATAAGAGCGACAATGGGGAGCCAGGGCATATCCCAGGCTCTAAGGACTTCCTGTTTCATTCTGCCTCCTCTACAACAGTTTCCTGATCACCTGCGACCAGATCATCTTCGATAGATCCATAATCAACTCCGATACGCTGGATGTAAGCGATGAGGGCCACCACATCCATATTCTCAATCTTGGCCGGAACCCCGCTCTGAACCAGCTCCTGAGCGATCTCTTTTGCCTGGGTCCTGGCACTGAGACTTGCCCCCTGGATTTCTTCGTCGGAATAAGGAACTCCGAGTTTCTGCATCACCCTCATCCGCGGAGCAATGTCATTGAATGGAATTTTTTGATCAAAGAGCCAGTGATAGCGAGGCATAAGAGAGCCCGCTGTCACTTCCCGAGGATCCCAGAAGTGTTTGTAGTGCCACATATGGGGATACTTTCCTCCTACACGGGCAAGATCCGGACCAGTTCGCTTGGATCCCCACTGGAAGGGATGATCATAAACAAACTCTGCGGCGGTTGAAGCTTTTCCATAACGAACCACTTCGTGCCCAAGAGGTCTCACAGTCTGAGAGTGACAGGTGTAACAACCTTCCTTCACATAGATGTCTCGCCCATAGAGTTCAAGAGGACTATAGGGCTTAATGGCACTCACTTTGACGACATATTGATCCGCCAGCAGTGAAGGCACAATCTCGATGGCCGATCCCACGAGAATCGCCAGAAGTGAGAGGACTGAGAAAATCATCGGCAATCCTTCAAGCACCCTGTGAGGAGTCGCATTGGGCTCAAGAGAAGAATCATCAATGGGATAAGCCTCATAAGTGATCTCTTCCACCTTTCCGCTTTTGGCCGTCTTATAAAGGTTAAAGATCATCATCACAAAGGAGATGAGGACAAAGGTTCCGCCGATGGCCCGCATCCAGTACATGGGAGTGATCTTGATGACAGTCTCAACGAAATTTGGATAAACGAGTTTACCTGCATCATCCATCGCACTCCACATGAGCGACTGAGAGATTCCCGCAATCCACATGGAGACGACGTACATCACTAGACCAATGGTCGCAAACCAGAACTGCTGGTGCCCAAGTTTCTTTGAATAGAGTTCCGTGTTCCAAAGTTTTGGCACGAGATAGAAAAGAATCCCGGCAATGAGCATATAGTTCCAGCCGATGGTTCCGGCGTGCACATGCCCCGGAATCCAGTCAGTGAAGTGCGCAATCGCATTCACTGACTTAATTGAAAGGAGTGGTCCTTCAAAAGTGGCCATCCCGTAAAAAGTCAGAGCGGTTGCCATAAAGCGAACAGATGGTTCAGTCCGGACCTTGTGCCACACTCCCCGCAGGGTCATAAGACCATTGATCATCCCACCCCAGCTTGGCATCCAGAGCATGACTGAAAAGACCATCCCGAGGGTCTGGGCCCATTCAGGAAGAGTCGTATAGAGAAGATGATGTGGACCTGCCCAGATATAAATAAAGACCAGCGACCAGAAGTGAATGATTGAGAGCCTATAAGAGTAAACAGGCCGGTTAACCGCCTTCGGAATAAAATAATACATGAGGCCCAGAAAGGGAGTTGTGAGAAAGAAGGCCACCGCATTGTGACCATACCACCACTGCACCAGAGCATCCTGGACTCCGGCATAGAGTGAATAGGACTTAAGAAAACTCACCGGGAGTTCCAGTGAATTTACAATATGAAGGACAGCGACTGTGAGGATTGTGGCAATATAGAACCAGATCGCCACATAGATATGCCGCTCTCTTCTACGGATAATCGTTCCAAAGAAGTTCACTGCAAAAACAACCCAGATAACCGTGATAGCAATGTCGATGGGCCACTCAAGCTCGGCGTATTCCTTACCCGTCGTAATCCCAAAAGGCAGAGTCAGGGCGGCCGAAACGATGATGAGCTGCCAGCCCCAGAAGTGGATCTTTGAGAGAAGATCACTATAGAGCCGCGCCTTAAGAAGACGCTGATGAGAGTAGTAGATTCCCGCAAAAATAGCGTTTCCGCAGAAAGCGAAGATGGCGGCATTGGTGTGCAACGGGCGCAGTCTTCCAAAGGTTAACCAGGGTAAATCCAGGTTAACTTTCCAATGGGCCATCTGAAAAGCGATGGTCACTCCTAAGAGCAGGGCCACAGCTCCCCAGGCGACAGTGGCGATGACAAACCACTTAACGATGGTGTCGTCGTAGGAAAAGGTCTCGGGGCTCTGGGATCCCCGGTCTCTTGTTACGGAACTCATTTTTCTTCCTTTTTTGAGTGATGAGATATTTTCTTTAATCCCTGGTCATCCAGGAGCATTCGGTATCGTGGAGTTTCAAGATCATCATATTGGCCTTTGAGGGCCGACCAGATGAAGGCAAGTAAGAAAAGGAATCCAAGTCCCAGGGCCAGGGGAATCAGGATAACTAGGATTTCCATAAAGACCTCATTTTCTTAGTTCCCCAATAGCTTGAGAGAAGAACAGTGAGTGAACTCACGGGCATGATGATCGCCGCACTTAATGGAGAGATAAGACCGGCAAAAGCAAGGGCAACTGAGATGGAGTTATAGGAAAGAGAAAGGATAAGATTGCGCCGGATGACTTTCATCGTTTCCCGGGAGAGAACAATCAGCTTCTCCAGGGCTCCTAGCCCAGGTGTTGTAAGATAAACATCCGCGGAACGAAGAGAGATATCCATTGCGCCGTAGACGGCCACTCCCACATCAGCGGAACTTAACGCCAAAGCATCGTTGGCACCATCACCCACCATCACTGTTTGGGACATGGATTTTATGAGCTGAGCTTTTTTCTCAGGTCCAAGTTCGCCTTGAGTTTCTTCCGGCAAAAGACCTGCTTCTTTAGCAATGAGAGCTACGGTCTCTTTTCTATCCCCGGAAAGGACCATCGGAATGAGTCCTTCTTCTCTGAGCTTCTTAATGTGATCTTTGGAGTCGGATCGCAGAAGATCATTGAGTTTAAAAGAGGCAATGACCTTACCGTCCTGAAAGATTCTCTGACCACGGATCTCATAAAAAGATCCCCCTATCCTCCCTGATACCCCCACTCCGGTTTCTTCTCTTCGCTCTAAAACTTCCTGGAAAGATCCCCCAAGAGATTGGCCATGTTCAAAGAGTGCCTTCCCGACAGGATGCCGTGAACCACGCTCCAGTGAAAGGAGGATATTCCCCATTTCTTGATGAGGGATTTGCGTTGAAAACTCACTCACTTTAACTTGACCGAAAGTGATGGTACCGGTCTTATCCAGGAAAAGATGCTTGGCTAATTCAAGTTTTTCGATTGTCTCATCACTCTTGATGATGATCCCATTCTGGGCCGCCAAACGCAGGGCCCTGGTGAAACTCAACGGGACAGAGAGGGCCAGGGCACAGGGACAGGTCACAATCAAGAGCACAACGGCCCTCTCTAAGGCAGCTTCAGCGCCGGCCTGAAAAAGAACATAGAGATAAAGAATAGCGGCAAGACCCATGACTCCCACGGTGAAGTACTGGGAAACTCTTTGAGAAATGGTCACAATATTGGAGCGAAGACCCCAGCCAGACTCGACATTTTTCAGGATCTTTCCAAGCCTGGAGTCCCGGGCCCCCGATGTTGAACGGATAAGAATTTCCTTTCCGAGGTTGAGAGTTCCTGAGAAAACCACAGACCCTGGGCCTACACCAACTGAGCGGGACTCCCCTGTCAGAAGGGAATTATCGACTTCACTCTCTCCCTCAAGAACTTCCCCATCCACCGGAAAAAATTCTCCGTTTCCCACCAGGAGAGTTTGTCCGGATTTAATAAAGTCAGGATGGATTTCCCGGATCTTTCCGTTTTCAATTCTTCGGGCCGATTCACTCTGATAGAAAAAGTTCAGATCACTTGCAGCAAGACCACGCTGCTGGACCTTTTGCAAAAAGTACCGGGAAAGAAGCAAAAGAAAGACAAGTGTGGTGAGAGAGTCAAAATAATTCTCTGTCTTACCAGAAAGAAGATCCACCACACCCAGGATGGCCCCTAAGATCAATGAGAGAGAAATAGGAACATCGATAGAGAGAGTTTTATTTCGAAGACCCATCCAGGCGTTTCGATAAAAAGGAAAAGCCGAATAGGTTAAGACAGGAATGGCAAAGAGAACTGTCAAAAGATTAAAAAAGGCTCCATGCTCTCCACTGGCCCCACCATAAAGTGAGACCGCGTAGAGCATAATATTACCAGCGGCCGCTCCCGCAACTCCAATACGAAGAAGCTGAGAGCGCTCTTCCTTTAAGCGAAGATCATCGAGCTCCTGACCGTTTTTTAAAGGATGCGGTCTATACCCCAGCTGATTAAAAAGAACCGCTACCGATGAAGCCTTTCCCTCTTTTGATAACATGACTGTGGCGATGGACTTTTCCAGGTCGAGTTTAGAACTAAGGATAAAGGGAGACATCTCAGGGAGTTTTTCAATGAGCCATAGACAGGCGAGGCAGTGAATTCCTTCTAGATAAAAATCCAGGATAATTTCGTCCTGCTTACCCCTCTTAGCATACTCAGAAATAAAGTCCGGATCATCGAGGTAGGTAAACTTAGACTTACTTTCCTGAACGGGAGAGCGGGGCTTCAGGATCTCACCTTGGGCCTTAATCTTGTAATAATCGGAAAACCCAAGGGAATGAAGCACCCCATAGACGGTAAGACAGCCTTCGCAGCAGAATGGGTTGGCCTGCTCCCGGTCTTTTTCCGAGAAAAGAGGAAAGGGGGCCGGCTCATCACAATGTAGACAGAAGTCCATAGTTTATCTCAGTTTCCTTGAGAAAAAATGTAGCACTGAGGGCCAGCAGAAAAAGTGATCCTTATCAGGTTTTTAGAAGAGATTGATTAGCTTTCTAGATGTCCCCAAATATCCAAAAACTGATGCAGATCACTGTTTTTGAAACCCAGGGAGAATTGTCAGTCCCGGGGTCAGACGATTTTTTTCCAGGGCAATCCTAAGCTCACCTGGGGCGGAAATGATGGCAAAAAAAACTCTTGAAAGGTTGAGTGAGGGTTGGTTTGATCAGAAGATGTGGGAACTCTTTAGGGAACTTAAAATCCTCCTCTATTCTCCGTTTTTTTATCTCCTGACATTTCTCGGGAATAGTTTCATCATCATCTGTGGGATCATCTTCTTTCATCTGGAACACGGAACAAATCCCGCGGTTCTAAAATACCTGGATGCCATTTGGTGGGCCTATACGACCGCCACCACTACAGGTTATGGGAACATCACTCCCATCACCGACTTAGGAAAAATTCTCAGTATTGTTTTGATGATCACGGGTCTGGCCTTATTTGCCACTTTCACTGCCCTCTTTGCTGAGACTATTCTCGCCACCCGAAATAAACTGGATAAGAAAAAGTCTAAGACTTAATCCTGACCCGCTTAATCCCATCAAATTCTTTTTCAAGCTCCGTCTCCACACTATCTCCAGGAGTTCGTTGCGCCATTTTCTTTTGCTCGGACTTACTGAGATTTCTTTTTTGGATCTGGTAATGCTCTTTCTGATTCTTGTGGCAGACGTCCCATTCAAAACTAAACTTTGTTTCCGGATAAACTCTGAGAACACGCTCGTGGGTGCCCATGAAAGGAAGAGTCCGTGAATAGAGGTGGACTATAAGGGGAAGATTCCTGCGATCCTTTCCGGCCATCTGGGAGAGGCGTTCAACATCTGGCGAGTGGCTCACATGCACGTACTGATGACACCAGTCCTCAGTATCACGCAAGGGACAGTTTATGGAATCAGGGCAAGGATAAAGAACACGATATCCTTTTTCCAGAAGACTTTCGCGGATCTCGAGCATCTTAGGGAAAAAGTCCTTTGTCCCAGGCTCGATGAAAAGAATGTGCTCAGGATCATGGGTGCTGATATAATTCAGGGCTTCTCGACTTCCCATCTCATTGGCCGAGTGGCCAAAGAGCATAAGCTTTGGTCCGGGGGACTTTAAAGAAGTGTTCTGAAGAATTTCTTCATCAGGATAAAGTCCATTCCAGAGGGCCCGCGCCTGCTCCCCCATGAGCCGGGAGTTTTCGATTTGCAGGATTTCACCTGGTCCTTTCCATTGTCTGAAAGCAAGTGAAAATGTTCCAGGACCGGCACCCACATCGATCAGAGAACTCGACTTGAGTCCTTCCAGAATCTCTTGAGAAAACCATGGGAGTATCGCCTCAAACTTCGGCAAATTCGTCGCGAGATAAAAAGCCGTGTACGCAGAAGCGAGTCTCGGATCCCGCAGGTAGTCTTCAATACAATCCCGCTCCACAGTAAATTTTTTTGAGAGCTCTTCAATGGCCTTAAGAAGATCGGCCTCATGGGGAAACTCATATAAGAGATGAGGGAGAATGGTGTTTAGATCCATGCCTAAATCATATCAGGAAAATCAGTTTCTGCTGGAAATTATGAATACATCATTAATCTTTTCACCATTTCAGTTGAAATAAAGACTCCCTTAGCACCAGCGCATGAGTTCCTCCTGCATCAGGCGTAAGATTAATTCCGGAGGTCCCTATGATTTTTAAGACATTCAAGACTCCCGGGCTCGCCCATAACTCCTACCTCATCGCATCCAAGAAAAAAGGGATCGTCATCGACCCAAGACGGGACATTGATGTTTATCTCGACTTCGCCCGAAGTGAAGGGATCAGCATCGATTATGTTTTCGAAACGCATCGCCAGGAAGATTTCGTTTTAGGTTCAAAAGGACTTAAGGAAGTCACCGGCGCAAAAATCGTGGGCGGAGATCATGAAAACTTCTCCCACTGTGATATTCAACTCCAGGATTGGGAGTTTCTTCGCATAGAAGATTTTAAAATCCAGGCCCTCCACACTCCGGGGCACACGCCTGAAGGACTCTGTTATGCTTTTTATCAAAATGGCAAAGAAGAATGCTGGGCCCTCTTCTCCGGCGACTCCCTTTTTATTGGAGATACCGGACGGACAGATCTTCCTGGAAGAGATAAAACCGCAGAAAATGCGGGCCATCTCTTCGACACTCTCCACG
>CAZPFM010000051.1:0-9529 GCA_964585845.1 uncultured Bacteriovorax sp. | reverse complement strand
AGTATTCAGATCGAGGTATCTCAGGAAAAAGCGGAAGGAAGTCAGTCGGTTCTGCGCTACCTTGTCTGGGTGATTCCATCCATTGGATTTGTGGGGACAGTGCTCGGGATCTCCCAGGCCCTTATCGTCGCGAACTCTGGTGACATGAATAAGATCACATCCCTTTTGGGTGTCGCTTTTGATACAACTCTCGTGGCACTCATCCTCTCAATTATCATCATGTGGTTTGTTCACGAACTCCAGGAGCAGACCGACCGCTTTCACTCTGACTTAAAAGAATTCGTCATCGAAAACCTCATCAACAAAATCGAGATTCGATGAGACGCAGACGGGAGATCAGTCTTTTTTCCATCTCCTTTTTGGATCTCTTAAGCGGTGCCCTTGGTGCCGTGATCATCCTCTATGTGGCGATGCCGAAGCAGAAACCAGTTGAAGAAATTCCTGTCAACAACATGGAAAAGGTCATCCTCGAGGGGCAGCTTCAGTCCCGGCAAAAAGAAATTCAGTCCCTGGAGAAAATGCTTTCTGAAGCCTCTTCGAAGATCAAGGATCTGGAGGCAAAGCTTAGTGCTATTCCGAAAGAGGAACCTAAACCTGAGACCCCACCCTCGGATCTGGATGTGGGGTTCAAGTTCAAGGGCAAGGATCTTGTTTTCATCATCGATACTTCTTATTCCATGACTGAAGATGACCGGATGGGAGGAGTGAAGGCGGGGCTGAAGATGCTTCTCACCTCTCTATCAAATTCCTATTACGTGGATGTGGTTCAGTTTCCTTTTGGCACTCGTGCTCCTTTTCGGACACTCTGGGGAACGATCAAGAAGAATACGCCGAAGAATAAGGCCGATGCGATGGAGTTTATCTATTCTCTTAGGCCCAATGGAGGAACTCCAACCCGGGAAGTTCTTCTTCATGTGCTCAGAAACTACGCGGATCTCACAGACATTATCTTGCTCACCGATGGAGCACCTTCGCTTCATAACTCAAATAAGAAGGACGATGCCGAGGATATTCTTCGGGCGGTTCAGTCTGCCAACACGAGAAAGGTTCAGATCAATACCATCGGTGTGGGCTCTCATATCATCCGGGATCAGGCGAGTGAAGAGTACCAGTTCTTGCAGAAGCTCTCAGAGCAGAACAATGGTTTCTTTGTAGGATTCTAGTTCAAAGAATACGGGATGAGATTGTGTTTTCGCAGAATCGTGCGGATCTGAGTTGGATTCCGGTAGATCTTTGAATAGGCCCAACTGTAATGATCCTCAATTTTGAGCATTTCCTGCTGAACCCTGTGGGTTTGGTGATAGCCGATGAGTTTTCCCATGCAACGGAATTCCAGATAGTTCACGACCAGATGAAGGTAGTAGTGTTTTCTATCTTCCGCATTTCGTCCCGGATTATCCTTATAGATCTTTTCAAAATCAGCGATAGCAGCACGAACCTGCTTGGGGTGGCCATTGGCCCACCAGTGGAATTGCTGATGAAGAAATGAAGCCATGAGCTTATTGGGAGTGCGGGCGTACTTGGTGTTGAGAGTAAGAATAGGATGGGAGTGATTCAATACACCATCCTGAATTTTTACTCGGTAGGTGTACATGAATCGGGTGAGGTCATAGATCTGGATAACGTGAAAGAGATTTTGCTTTAATAGCGCAGTTGTCTTGTCTGGAGCTACTTCATAAAACTCGAGCTGCTTTGCCTCGGGCTTTTTGTCAGCTGTTTTCGTATGGGGCTGATTCTTGGGTTCAACCTTCCAAAATGAGGCGCAGCTCGACGTGATGAGTAATAGGAGAAGAGTAAATCTCATCTTCGCATCATACAAAAAAGAATGAAAATCCTCTATTTCTTTTCAGAATTTCTTAGCTTTTCTATGGGCCCTTAAGTGCCTAGCCTAGGTTCACAAAGCTTTCAAAGGAGGCAGTATGAAATTTCTATTAATAGCTCTGTTATCTGCTCTCTGCGCTACTGCAGGGGCTAAGGTCTCAGATAAAATGAATGGTGAGTCCATCACGATCTCTGGAAAGGTCTCCGAGGTCAGGGCCAATACCTTTAAACTAAAGACTGCTGACCGAGATATCCTGGTCGAAATGGACGACCACAGTAGCTGGATTGCCGATGGCTTTAAACTCCGGGATGGGGATGAAGTTGTGGTTTATGGACGCGTGGATCAGGATCTCTTTGAAAAAAAGAAAATTGAGGCCGGAACCGTTTATGTGAAAAACATCAATACGACTTTTTACGCTAATAGTGCGGATGAAGAAGACCGGGCGTACACGCCGACTAATTACTCCTATTTTTCGGGTCTCAAAGAGGGGGCCTTTGTGGATATTAAAGGAAAGATCACTAAAGTCTCTGGTCGGGAATTTACCATCGATACTGGTCTTCGGAATGTGAAAGTGGACACGAATTCTCTTCTCTATAATCCCCTCGACAAGAAAGGCTTCACCAGACTCGAACCAGGTGATCAGGTGCGGGTGACGGGGAATGTGCAAAATGAGTATTTTGACGATAAAGAAGTTTCAGCGGCCACGGTGATTGAGCTACCTGCCACTAAACTCTAAGATTCATTTTTCTTTTTTAGGACGAGGGTGAAAGGCTGAAGAATTTTAACATTCCGAAGCTTCACCCTCACTTTCTTCCGAAGATCTTCCAGGCAGTATTTCATAGCAGCGGTGAGATCTTTTTCATCTGATGAAAATTGATAGTAATCCCAACGTCCCCGGCGATCAAAACCAGCGATAAAGCAGAGATGAAACTCGATATCCCTTTGAGTCCGCAGCAGCTCTTCTTCGTAGCACTGCTGGATCAGGGGTTGAAGCTTTGCCATTTCTTTTTGGATCTGGGCCTCGCCAGATTTTCGCTTCCTGTCGGTAGTGAGTTTCTTGGACTTGTAGTAGCGAAGGGAATTTCCCGAACAGACCCGTGTTTCTTCAAAAGCTTCGAGTTCTCTTCTGGAAGAAGAGGAGCAGGATGCCATCAGGATGATGAGAGTGATTGAAAGAAGTTTCACCTAAATAGATTATTGAGAAAACCTCTCTCGCGCAAAGATTTTTTTCTTGCTCTTACTTAAGATAGCTCCGAATGATCTTGGTCATGACCTCGACTTCGGCTTCTACGTCGAGACCTTTTGCCTTTCCCTTAAGAGGGCCGAATGTTTCCCGCAGATGACTGTCGAACACATCCACCATGAGTCCATTGACAGCACCTCTTAAAGCCGCGATCTGCTGGAGTAGATCCCCACATTCAGTTCCCGCCTCTATGGCACGCTCCAGGGCAAGTGCCTGACCCTGGATTCGTTTTAATCTTGTGATGGCCCTTTTCTTTTCTTCAGGTGCGTGTGGCATAACTCTACTCCTTGAGCGCCTGAGCGTGATGAGCGATATGGTTTTCCATGAAGCTGGCGATGAAATAGTAGCTGTGGTCGTGGCCTTCCCGAAGATTAAGTTCGAGGGGGTGATTGTTTTTCTCGCAAGCTTTCTTCAGTAAATCCGGTCTGAGTTCTTTTTCAAGAAATTCATCGGCCGTCCCTTGATCCACCAGGAGCGGAAGCTTCTCCGAAGTCTTCGAGATAAGTTCGACAGTGTCGTATTCCTTCCATTTTGTCTTATCACTTCCAAGATAGGCGCTGAACGCTTTCTCACCCCAGGGGACCTGCGTAGGAGCGACGATGGGAGAGAAGGCAGAGACGCTTGAGTAAGTACCGGGGTTTTTAAGAGCGATCATGAGAGCACCATGTCCGCCCATGGAGTGGCCGAAGATACTCTTTTTATTTGTCGCAGGAAATTTCTCTTCAATAAGTTTGGGAAGTTCTTTCACGATGTAGTCATACATTTGGAAGTGATCCTTCCAGGGTTTTGCAGTAGCATTAAGATAAAAACTTGCTCCCTGGCCTAAGTCATAGGACGAATCATTGGGGACATTCTCTCCCCGGGGACTGGAATCAGGTGCGACGATAATCACTTCATGTTCACTGGCGTATCTTTGGGCATTCGCCTTAGTAATAAAGTTCTGTTCCGTGCAGGTCAGACCCGAGAGCCAGTAGAGGACAGGAAGCTTTTTCTTTTCAGATCCATCAGGAAGATAGATCCCAAACTTCATGGTGCAGTTTAAAGTTTTTGAATCGTGCTCATAGACATCCTGCCAGCCATCAAATGATCTTCTGTGTTCTGTGCGCTTCATGTGATCTCCTGGAATTGTACAACACTACGGATGGATTTTCCTTCGTGCATGAGATCGAAGGCCTTATTGATGTCTTCGAGTTTCATGGTATGGGTCACGAAGGGAGCAAGCTTGATTTTCCCTTTCATAGCGTCTTCCACCATTCCTGGCAGTTGGGTGCGTCCTTTGACTCCTCCAAAGGCAGTTCCCATCCACTTTCTTCCAGTTACAAGTTGGAAAGGTCGGGTAGAGATTTCCTGGCCCGCTCCTGCCACACCGATGATGACCGACTGGCCCCATCCCCGGTGGGCGCACTCAAGGGCGGCCCGCATGACATTCACATTCCCAATGCACTCAAAGGAATGATCCACACCCCAGCCGGTCATCTCGACAATGACTTGCTGAATGGGCTTATCGAAATCTTTTGGATTGAGGCAATCGGTGGCCCCAAATTCTTTCGCGAGCTCAAACTTGGAAGGATTGGTATCGATGGCGATGATCCGTCCCGCTTCTGCTTGCTTGGCCCCCTGAATAACCGCAAGACCAATGCCTCCGAGACCAAAGACAGCGACAGTGTCGCCTTTTTGGACCTTGGCAGTGTTATGAACGGCACCGATTCCGGTGGTGACACCGCAACCTAAGAGGCAGACGTGTTCGTGATTGGCCTCAGGATTAATTTTAGCGAGGGAAACTTCAGCGACGACAGTGTGCTCACTGAATGTGGAGCATCCCATGTAGTGATAGATGGGTTTACCCTGATAGGAAAAGCGGGTGGTTCCATCAGGCATAAGTCCCTTACCCTGAGTAGCCCGGACGGCCACGCAGAGATTCGTTTTCCCAGATTTACAGAAAAGGCATTCCTTACATTCGGCCGTGTAGAGAGGGATGACATGGTCACCGGGCTTAACACTCGTGACCCCTTCACCCACTTCCACAACGACTCCAGCACCTTCGTGACCCAGAACGGCCGGGAAAACGCCTTCCGGATCGTCTCCTGAAAGCGTGAAAGCGTCCGTATGACAGACACCCGTGTGTGTGATTTTAACCAGGACTTCGCCTTTCTTCGGTCCTTCTAGATCAAGCTCGACGATTTCAAGTGGTTTACCTGGAGCAAAGGCAACAGCAGCACGGGTTTTCATATCTCATCCTTTGTTAAGTATACTGGAGGGGAGTATATTAGCTTAGTTAAGAAGAGTGTGAAATGAAAAATTTCCTAGCGGAGAGTCGGTCGTCGCAATGAATAGGCCCAGTAAATAAGGAGAATCTGGAGTAACACTCTTCCCCAAAGTGCCCCGGGAGAGTCGAGTGTGCCCAATGGGATGTTCCCAATGGCCATGTAGATATGCACGGGCCAGATGGCAAAGAAATAACAGGCCGTGAGGATAGCAGATGTGTTGCGGTATTCGGGGAGTGCGAGACCAATAACGAGTAGGATCTCAAGAATTCCCGTAACGATGATGATCGGTATCTTTAAGGGAATAAAATCCGGAAAGACGATCAGGAAAGTCTGGGGTGAAGCCAGGTGTATGACTCCAGCGATGGTCAGGATCAGAATCAGGCCCCAGAGTTTAATAATATACATAGAGAAGTGCCAGGTGTTCCATGGTGTCACGATTTGAGCGCGGGATAAATTGATTGAGGTAACCTGCTTCGAAATCCATCCCGAAGGCCGGGAATCTTATTCCCACAAAAAATCGATTTCGGTCAAAGCTTCTCTCACCGGTCCACTCATCCGATGTGAGATTGGCAAATGGCTCCTCCCAGATCAGAAGTGAAGTTGAACCCCGAAGTGCGTGAAGAAAGCGAATGAGATAGCGGAAGCGGAGAGAGTCGTCGTCATTATCTTCGAGGTTTCTATACTCGAGCCTCGAGCGAAGAGATAATTTTGGATTCACAAAAAATTGATGATGAAAAGTTGTCCGGTACTCCTTAACGCCGAACTCCACGAAGCCGTAGAGAAGCCCAATCTCCTGGCGCTTAGTGATGCGGTAGAGTGGACCGAAGCGGAAGAGGGTCTGCTGCATTCCGCCTTCTTCCATAGAGTAGCGAAGCTGGTAGTCCCCCCACATTGAAAAATGATCATTGAGGTCTTTTCGGTGAAAGAGGCCAAACCATGCTCCAGGAGTTTCCTTCGGGGCCGCGAAACTTACGTTGAGGAAAACCACGAATAAAACGACGACTAATTTCATTTCGTTAGTCTAATGGCAATTGCGGAGTCTGGCCATTTCAGCTCAGTTCAAATTTCTTAAGTCCCGAGGAAGGGAGACGGAGAATGTGGTTCCCTTTCCGGGCAGACTTTCTAGATTGATCTCTCCCTGGTGCTCTTCCACCAGAGATTTTACTGCCGTAAGTCCAATCCCCCATCCTTCGCGAGAATCTCTGGTTCCTTCTGATCGGAAGAAGGGCTTAAAGATTTTCTCCTGGTCTCTCTCGGAGAGAGGCGAACCCTCATTATGCACAGAAAAAGTGGTTGTCCGTTCGTCACCCGAGAGGTCGATGGACACTGTCGAACTGCGATCTCCAAACTTGATGGCATTTTTGACGAGGTTCTCGACGATTCTTCTTAGGGCGTCTTCGTTCCAGTAACCTTGCTGAGGTTGAGAAGAATGGAAGTCGACCTTATTTGGTTCAGTCATATTGAACTCCAGAGCGACGTCTCTGATAATCCAGTCCAGGTCACAACTCTTTACGTCTTCTTTCAGAGGAGGCGAAGAGCTGGCCTTCGCCGCATCCAGAAGATCTCGGATCATTCGATCGATTCTGGTCACACTGGAAATGATCCGGGAAGCCTTGTCGATGCAGTTGGACTTATCTTCAGGCTTGCGGAGAATCATTTCAGCACAGTTTAAAGCAGTAGCAAGAGGATTTCTCAGATCGTGGGCCAGCGTGTGGGAGAGTTGATCCCGAAGCTCCCGAAGGGTGTCACTGTATTCAGTGGCCGCATCGTTTACGGCCTGCTCGATGTTGGCGACGATGGTCTCTTTTCCTTCAGGTGACAAAGCATCCTGTTCCTCAAGCTCGGCGCAGATAACTTGCCTCAGGATGTGATACTCGTAGATCAACTGATCAATTGTGTACTGATTGATCTTGGCGCGGCTCTTGCCGTGTTCTCTGCCGACCGAGCTACTCCTCGATTTTCCAGAGCTAATCTGAACTTCGGTGCGAGGGGTCTGAGAGAGTTCGATCGATAATTGGGAAAGGTACTCGTAAAGAGAGTTCTGAAGAGCGAGTTTATTTTCGTGTCTGGCAGCAGTAATTTCTTCAAGCACTCTGGATTCCCATCTTTGAATGATCTTCGGGATGCTGTTTTTCAGGACCTCGGAAGCGTTGGCTTTCATGGATAGACTCCTTTTAACGAAGCATCCTCCCTGGTGATTCAAAGGGCAAGGGTCAGTGAACCAAATTGGGTGGAAGCGGCGAACACCGGTCTGTTATTTGCATCTCAATCTGAGGAGTTCAAATGATATATTACTTGAATGCTTTACTCTTGATGCTTCTCATTTCCTGCGGAGGGAGCGACAACGATAGTTCCGCAGGGTTCCCCTTACCAGAGTCACAAGAGATCACACCCGAATTTCTCGTCGACAGAAATGACGTCATCTGGGGATTTGATTTTCTGCCTGATGGAAGAATCCTTTTTACTGAGCGATCAGGAAGATTGTTTCTTTTGAGTCCCGAGTCTCAGGAGATCATTCAGGTGGAAGGGGCGCCTTCAGTGA
This sequence comes from uncultured Bacteriovorax sp., assembly GCA_964585845.1. Classification (GTDB taxonomy): domain Bacteria; phylum Bdellovibrionota; class Bacteriovoracia; order Bacteriovoracales; family Bacteriovoracaceae; genus Peredibacter. Next base: position 1,655 of record CAZPFM010000051.1, on the reverse strand, counting down.
GAGCGATCGGTGAAGGGGGGCTTATGGATCTAAAACTTCATCCCAACTTCGCTACAAATAGTAGAGTTTATATTTGCTATACACCGACTAATGGAAGAGCGGTGGCGCTAGGACGGGGGACCCTGGAAGAAGAAGGCCTCACCAATGTGGAACAAATTTTTCAAACTCAGGATGCTAACAGTGCTTCCATTCATTTCGGATGCCGAATTGAATTTCAAAATTCAGACCGGCTATTTTTAAGTGTCGGTGATCAAAATAACCCGAGTCAGGCACAATCCCTTAATTCACATCTCGGCAAGATCCTGCGTCTAAACGCTGAGGGGGACGCACCTGCTGACAATCCTTTTAGTGGTACTGATGCCCTTCCGGAGATTTGGTCCCTCGGGCATAGAAATCCTCAGGGGCTGGCGGTTCGACCAGGAACCGATCAATTGTTCTCTTCTGAGCATGGACCGACCGGCGGAGACGAACTAAACATCATCTTACCGGGGGAGAATTATGGCTGGCCTTTAGTCACCGCCGGTGAGCCTGCTGGTGAGCTGGGAGAATCTTCAGAGGAATTCGTGGATCCCATTTTGACCTGGACGCCGGCCATTGCACCATCGGGAATGACCTTTTATCAGGGCGATCTTTTCATTGCGACATTAAGGGGGCGTCACATTCGAAGGATATCCTTAAGTGGTGACGTTGTAAGTTCTCAAGGGGAACTTGTGGAAGAAGGGGAGCCACGCTTTCGAAATGTATCTGTGGGGCCAGATGGATTTCTTTATTTTTCTACTGATGATGGAAAGATTGGGAGGGTGAATTTTTAGATGATTTTTAAGTGGTGCGCCCGACAAGATTCGAACTTGTGACCCCTACCATGTCAAGGTAATACTCTAACCAACTGAGCTACGGGCGCGCGAGATACTGATACTAAGGATCTCGTCATGATTTGTCATGAGAAAAACTCAATGACGACAGGCGAAAAAACGCCTTTAATCGATGTATTGAACTTCAGTCTGGAGTTTCACTTGGAATTTTTCCCAGACTTCCTTCTTCACTAATTCAATCAACTCTCGGACATCCTGGCTTTTGGCCTCACCCAGGTTCACGATCCAATTGGGATGCATGGGGGAGACTTGGGCGTCTCCGATTTTCTTTCCGCGAAGACCCGCTTGATCGATGAGTTCCCAGGCCTTGTGTCCTGGAGGATTTCTGAAGACACTTCCGCAGCTTGGACGATCCAGGGGCTGTGTCTCTTTTCGGCGTCTGAGGGTTTCATCAATCTGTTGCTTGATTAATTCTTTATCACCGGGGTGAAGATCGAAAGAGGCAGAAATTATAATGTGATGATCTTTGAGGGCACCGTTGTGACGGTAACTAAAATCAAAGTCTTTTTTTAAAATGATTGTTTCTCTGCCTGCTTCAAGATCGAAGACGGTGAAGCTATTCAAAAGATCCGCGATCTCGCCTAGGTGAGTCCCCGCGTTCATTTTGATGGCCCCTCCCACGGTGCCTGGAATTCCGCAGAGGCGCTCGAAGCCCCGGAAACCATTTTCTCTGGCATAGCGGATGACTTTTTGGAGGGAGATGCTAGCACTCGTCGTGAGTGAATCGGAGTTCGCTTGAAAGATCTCGGGCATATCCTCAAGAGAAATGAGAGAAGTGGCCAG
>CAZPFM010000050.1:0-9529 GCA_964585845.1 uncultured Bacteriovorax sp. | reverse complement strand
AGCTTTTTCGTCCTCGACTAGTCCTTGCTCTGGCCCAGGACCTCAAGGGAAAATACGATGCTGCTGATGAAAGCCTGGGACGCGCCATCGAGCTCCATCATGCATACACACTCGTTCACGATGATCTACCGGCCATGGATAATGATCTCATCCGTCGAGGTAAGCCTTCAACCCATGCAAAGTTTGGCGAATGGAAGGCCATTCTCGCAGGAGACGCTCTTCTTATAGCCTCGTTTGAAGAACTCATGAGAATCGATCATCCCCAGATTAAAAAGATTCATCGACTTTTTTCCTGGGCAACAGGAGCGCGTGGACTTATCTCCGGTCAGTTTCTAGATCTTCTCGCCGATGGAAATATGGATTTTTCTCTTGTGGTTCGGATTCATGAACTCAAAACAGCTCGACTTATTCAGGTGGGCTGCCTTGGGGCCTATTACTTGAGCTCTCCGGCCATATCTTTCCGGGAGATCATCACCTTCCTGCGCCTGGGTCAGGAAATTGGTGTCACCTTCCAACTCCTTGATGACCTCACCGAACTCACAGATTCAGAAGTATCGGCCCATGAGAATCTCATCAACCCCTTCCTTATTTCACCTAAGAAAGCATTAAAAAGACTCGATCAATCCTATGGGCGGGTCCGAAAGATTCTTTCTGAGAAAAAGCTCACTTGTTTAAGTGAAATGCTGAATGAGTATTTTTCTAATTCGAAGAAAAAACTCGAGTCATCTCCGGAGAATATCAACAAGAATGTGAATGAGGATGTGAGAGAAGATCTTCGCCGCTGGATTACCAGCTTCGCTTCTGCTTAATTTCCTGAATAAGAGAGACGGCTTCGATGAGATACTTCCGGATCTCCTCGTCATTATTTAACGACTCCAGAGACTCTTCCATTTCCTCAGTCAGATGACTAAGGGCCGCTTTCGCCTCAGGGATCGTCATCTTATCTTCAAAGAGAAGTTTCTTGATCTTCAGGATCATCTCCACATCTTTCCGGGCATAGAGCTTCTGACCAGAATCCGATGTGACAGGAGAAATCGCCGGGAACTCAGTTTCCCAGAAACGGATCACATAAGGCTTCACCCCCGTGATGGGGGTGAGCTCTTGAAATTTAAAATTGGATTTATTAGGGATCATTAAGATGATGCTAGCAGACCGAGAGACTATTCGTCATCACTATCGTCAGAATCATCATAAACTGTGTCATCAGTATTATTGAGGAAAGAACTTAAAGCGCGTGGCTTAATATCCTTGGCTGGCTGAGAATTATCTTCATTTCCGTTCTCATCGAGACGGTGAGAATACCTGTCAGTGATGTCCTCTTTAAGGATCTGAGATGGCTTGAATGTCAGAACACGTCTGGCACTGATATTCATCGCTGTTCCCGTCTGCGGGTTACGCCCTACTCGAGTCGCCTTGTCGCGGATAGAGAAGTTCCCAAATCCTGAGATTTTAACTTTCTCACCCTTGGCCAAAGTGTCTTTAATCACTTTGAAAACAAGATCCACGAGTTCAGCCGCTTCTTTCTTCGAGAAACCTGCTTCCTTGTAGATGCGCTCAACAATGTCTGCCTTAGTCATGCTCATTGAAATTCCCCTATGAAGATTCAAAAGCTTATCGGAACTTTTTTACTAATTATTAATAGGTTAGCAGTAAATAGGATTAGTTCAATAGAAAAAAGCTGCCAAATAGCGGATTTCTCTAGGGGCAGCTCGTATTTTTGTCACAAAAAAATTTCTAACTCCTGAAAAAGTCCTCAAATTAGGACGTACCTGACCGACAAGATACACTATTCAGAATCTTAAAAGGACATTCAATGAGAAGCTTCAAACTTATTCTTATTCTTTCTTGTCTCTCTCTCTCTCTCACAGAAATGAGCTTCGCTGCGAGAAAAGCCACGAGAGGCGGAGGAAAAGAAGGTGGAGGTTCTTCGAAGAATTTCGCTCCCAAGGTTTCAGCGGGAGCTGATCTCACTGTGAAGGATGTGGATGATAATGGAGCAGAGTCAATCAAACTGACTGTCTCTGTGTCGGACAAACAAAGAGACATTAATTTTTATTCAGTCACTGACAATGGTGCTTTGATTCGATCAGGCACCTCCCTCTCAATATTTTCAGATGCTCTCAATCTGAAAGTCGGAAATCACAATCTCACACTCACTGCAAAAGATAGTCAGGGAAATGTAGGCAGCGATTCAGTTCTTGTGAATGTCCTTCCGGCAGATCCCACGCCCCAGCCAGTGAATACAGCTCCCGTAGTGAAGGCGGGCCCCGCTCTCTCTCTAGTGGATTCCGACAACTCTGGTTCTGAAAGCGTGACTCTCTCAGCTACTGCCTCAGATGCTGAGAATAACATTTCATCTTATCGAGTTCTTCTCAATGGAACACTTAAGGCCTCCGGCTCAAGCTCCTCTATTTTCCTCTCAACAATTCCAGTTTCTGTAGGGAATCATACGGTCACTTATGAGGCCATCGACTCCATGGGACTCAAAGGTTCTGCGAGTTCAACTATTAGTGTGGCAGCAGCTCCTACTCCTCCGCCTTCCACAAGCGGAACTCCGCCGAAGGCCAATGCAGGCGCTGATATTCTGAAAATCAATACAGACCTCAGCGGTGGTGTGGAGACACTCACTGTTTCCGGCTCTGCCTCGGCAGGCAGCAATCCTATTGTTTCCTATGTTTGGAAGAACAATGGGGTCGTGGTTCAGAAGAGTGCGACTTCAGAAATCCTCACTGTGAACAAGATTAATTTCATCAAGGGAAATAATCTTCTGACCTTAGAAGTGACAGACTCTCAGGGTCTCAAAGGGACTGACTCCGCCATCGTTGAAATCAGGCCAAGTCTTAATGATGTTGCCTCTTTTGGACGGGCGGTTCTCCCCGGCGTTCTGAGTATTTCGGCCGGTGGTCAGCGGATAGCCATCGACAAGGATGGAGACGGATTCGAGACAGTTCGAATGGTGGGTTCAGTAAATTCGGTGAACCCGATTGTTTCATATAAGTGGAGCTGGCGCAGTCAGGTTCTGGCCAGCGGATCAACACCTGATGTCCTCACTACTTCTCTCACTTTACCTCGCGGTCATAATGGAATCTGGCTCGAGGTCACCGACTCAAAAGGAAATGTCATCAAAGACACCTTTTCACTTTCAGTGACTTCACCTGTGGTGGAACAAAAGCCACGGATTCCTTCAAACTTTAATACCGCTGACTATCTGAAAACTGAATGGAGCACCGGCCCTTCTCACTGGAAGGATAATTCCGCTTTCCGTTTTCGGTGTAAGGCTTCTCATTTCCTCTATGATGACCCAATCGTTTTCCCAGGCCAGCCAGGAAAAGCTCACCTTCATATGTTCTTCGGGAACACCATGGCCAATGCTAACTCAACATATGAGTCGCTTCGCCAGAGCGGAGATGGCTCCTGTGATGGAGGTCCTTTAAACAGGTCTGCCTACTGGATGCCGGCCGTGATCAATGGAGATGGAAAGATCGCAGTTCCTGATCACATCACCATCTACTATAAGAGACACCCAGGAACGAATCGAATTCCTCGCGGGCTTCGCATGATCTTTGGATTCGATCATCGCTTCCCGGAGAAAAAAATTAAGCGATGGAAATGTGCCAATGGTGGCGGAGAATTTGAGACCATTCCTGAGGTTAATTGTCCAGCGGATCAGGCGCTTATGGTAACTCTTGGTGCTCCGAACTGCTGGGATGGTAAAAACCTTGATTCAGCAGACCACCGCTCCCATATGGCCTATGGCTCATACAACCAACATGGTGAAAATGTCTGTCCGGCAACTCACCCGGTAGATATTCCATCTTTCACCATGCTCATTTCATGGAGTCACTCAGGCTACGCTGAGTACTCGAATTGGCGACTCGCCTCTGACCACGTCTCCCCTCACGACCCGACCTCGACGCCACTGCCACCGGGCTCAACCATGCACTCAGACTGGTTTGGCGGCTGGGATGATGATGTCATGGACATGTGGCACGACGGCTGTATGGATCAATTTAAGAGTTGCTCAGGTGGAGCACTCGGAATGGGAAAACAGCTTAAAGAAAATCCTGATTTCAGCTTCAAGACCATCAATCGGATCATCGATCCGCCGGTGAAGCCACTCCCTTAATACCAATGATCAGAACTGGACTTCGTGGGATCTCGCGAAGTCCAGGACTGCATCCCTTAAAAGCTCATCATTTCTCTCCCGCAATAGCTCTCTCACAAAAGCTTCTACCTGAGGTCGGGAGAGCCCCTTAGTGTGCATCTCCAGGGCAATGGGATAAAGAGCTGTTTCATTTCCAATAAAGAGCAAATCCCGGCTAAGAAGAGAAATTTCGTGAGGACTCAAGACCTCAGTCACATGTTCTAAGACTTCCTCTTTTTCTTCGGCCGTATATTCCCGTGAGAGGAGAATGGATCGGGCATACAGAAGCCCCTCAAGCTCCGTATTTCCACGAAGACTGTCGAGCTTGTCGAGAACATCAATGACATCCAGACGGTGATGCCGATCCTTTACCCGAACGAGATGGAGATTCTTTGATCCCTCCATCTTGGGAAGGACCCGTTCAAAGGATTCGGTCAGCTTCTGTGACTCAGTACTGCTCGGAGCAAGAAGATCCTTCAGCGTTTCCCGCTTACGTTTTTCTCCAAAGCAGTTCCGTAGGAGAAAAAATCCAGCAAGGATGAGTATAAGATAACTAAAGATTCTCATCCCTTATTTCCGCTCTTTACCTTATCAAGTGATTCATTGATCACCTGAGGCAGGTCATTGAAAAAGTCCCCTTCCCGGAAAGAGAGATTTGCCTCTGGCATTTCTTTAAAGTAAGTACGCAACCGATAGATGGGTCCTGCGACTTTATGGGAGAAGAAAAGAGCAAAGGCACCCACGATGAGTGCAGTTAAAATCGCGCAGACAACAAAGATCACAAAAAGTTCATTGCCCTGACTATCGATGAATCGAAAGTATACGTGATCACTTCCAAGACCTAAGTCTTCGCCGAGTCTTTTAAGCTTCCAGAAATAATAATAGTGAGCGGAGAAGAATACACAGATGGGTGCCAGGGAGAGGGCCATCATCCATTTAATCACTCGGTACTGGAAATTGGGATCGATAAGGAGAATTTTTCTTTTCATTGGCCCTCTTCCTTTGCAGGAGGATTAAGGTTGGTGCTTGAAAACTTATAAGTTACTTCGTAATTTTCTTGTTCTTTATCCTGAAGAAGAAGCCGAAGCTTCCAGTTCATATTCCTTAGATCGCAGGTGGGGAGAATAAACTCTCCACTCCACACACCCTTCTCTTCTTCATAGAGCACAGGGCGGACGAGTCCCATAGCGAGTTCAACGCCCACAAAGTCTGCAACTTTCGGGGTAAGGCGCTCATTTTTGGTCCGAACGATGACTTTAGTTTTTTCGAGATGAAGAACAGGGCGAGGCTTAAGTTCCACGTCGATTTTTTCTCCAGTAGGAGTGACATAAAAACAATCTTCTTTGGAGAGATCACAGTCATCATTTCCTCCAAGGACCTTCATCCTTTCGGCCTTTGCGGCCGGGGACCAGTAAGGCTTCTGAGAAGAAGAGATTGAGAGCGCATGTTTTAACTTATCTACACTCGAATCAAAGGGAAGAGAATTCACCCAGACTCCTTGACGATTGATGACGAAGATACTAGAGGTGTGATCGATCATCATCTCATCGGGCTTATCAGGATTATAGACATTGAAGTCTCCGCCATAAAGCTTCATGGCCTCTCGAATTTCCTCCTCCGAGCCATAGGCCGGAATGAATGAAGGATGGAGGTGGGAGAAGTGCTCTTTCATTTTCTCCGGGGTGTCCCGCTTTGGATCTACTGTCACAAAGACCATAGCAATGGCCTTCTGCTGTCTCTCAGAAAGAGACTTCGCGAATCGATTTAACTGATGAACAGTTGTTGGACAAACGTTCGGGCAATGGAGGAAGCCAAAAAAGATGAATACCGTCTTCCCCTTTAGTTCTTCTGTTTTGAGGACTCCACCTGGAGTCTTGAGTTGAAATTCGCCGCCCTTGGGAGTAGACCAGGTGGTAAAGCGGTTACAAGCAACAGATATAGCTAAAAAAATAAATAATTTAATCACCTATTTATTTTAACACTAATTATAATAAAAACATTATCATTCTAAAGTTATACTCTTCCCTTCATCGTCCTCTGTAGTAACTGTAATACCAAGCTCTTCTATATAAAGAGCGTAATTCAAATCATTCCGCCGGTGATGAGGATGTTGATTAAAAAAGCTTGATACTTCAGTGGAATCAAGTTCCCTATTAAATGCAGTGTCCAAGCAAACAGCTGCAAAGGAATCAAACTCATTTTTCGGATGCTTGAACGATTCTATAATTTTCGATTTCAAAAGTTCATCATAAGTAACATTTTCAAATTTCATGTAAGGCTTAAAAACAGTAGATATTGCCCAACTAATTACTCGACGGAGTTGCTTGTATCTTGTTGGGGTATCTATCCAATATTCTAAAAGTTTTAGAGAAAAAAGTGTCTCATTCTTTTTGTCAAGCAAACCTGCTCGCCCAGCCCATGCAAGAGACCAAGAGATTGAGTATTTTAAAAACAAGTCATCTTGAAGGAGAAGAATATAGAGCTTATTCAGGACATCGGTGCAATCTCTTTTTTGTGATGGATCTTTTGTTACTATATTATAACAATAGATCATAAATTTTAATGAAGAGATCGTAACATAGCGAAAATCGTCGTTTTGCAATCCAAGAAATATATCATCTAGAGATTCTGCATTTATTCTATTGGAGTCTAAAAACTCAATTTCTGCAATCAATGTAGCGATTGTACTAAAGTGTTCATCGTCGTAAGTTGCAAAAAATAGAGTCCAAACAGTTTCTTTAAACTTTCTAGAAAACTTACTTTTTAAAATAACTTCAAGGGAGTTATCAGAAAAGCCTCCGGTGTAAGACTTTGCATACACTTCTATCATTTCTTCAAGGATTTCAGGAGTAACCTGAACTTCATAAGCTAAACAACTCCCTATCAAGAGCTCAAAAGGCGTTAAATGACGTCTTGTTTTCTTTTTCTGATTCTTCTTTCTTGCTTCGTTTACAAGAAAAGAGATTAGCATTTTGCAATCTCTTTCGAGTAAAACAGCTACTAATGGAACCACTTCTTTCCAGTTCTCAGCAGACGCATGTGGCTTCATGAGTTCTACAACTTCCAGGTTTGCATCCTCTGAAGTTATATATTTTTTTACAATTGCCTTCGCTGTTAGAAATTCTTGGAAGCTTAAATGAAGAAACTCATAAATCTGAGTAAGATTTCCCAGTTTGTCTCTCTTATGACCCGACATTATCAACAAACTACTTCTTGACTCAACTCTAGAAATGAACTCATTAGGACTAATATTGGTGTACCCTAAAATCTCAGGCATTTGTTTTCGTGCTTCGATTAAGCACCTTTTCAATTCATCTTCGCTTATTGTCTGCTGGCCATTCTTTGTCATCCAGTAAGCTACATAAGCCAACTGAGGTTCAGCTTCGTCAATATCAAGTATCTCATGCCCTTCAACATTCCATGTAACAAGTAATAGCTTAATCATCTCTTGATACAAAACATTTTTTTTCGTTGGCAAATATCCTGCCCATCGTTTGACAAAGAGGAGTGTCGTAAGCAAAAGAGGATTTTTAGCCAAGACACCGATCCTCTTGTCTTGAACAATTAAATCACTCACCTTTTTAGCTTCAACTTTGGTATTCTCTGAATTGTCTAGGATTGCTTTATGCCACTTCAATGTTAAGTTATGAATCTCGTTTGTCTCTAACCCAGCAACTCTAAAGTTCTGGCAGTATTCTGCCAGAGAACCTGCAACAACTCTGAATCCAGCCTCTCTAGAAGTAATAACTAAACTCACCGAAGGATAAGTCGCCATGAAAGTTCTTAATTGATTTACGAAAATTATTCTGGAGCGATCATCCGTGATTTCATCTAAGCCATCAATTAGAAGTAGCGCTAAGCCTGTTTGCAACTTCTGCGAAATAAGTCCGTTGAACAGTTCTACGTCGGCAATCATCTCAGCTCTCGATGGAATAGAGTTAATGATTTTAGTTATTGGCCATTGAGCCTTCTCTGCGAGTTCTCTACATCTAAAAAAGATAGGAAACCATTCTTTGTTTGGAAGATTATCGTTAACCTCTTTTCTTCGTTCAGGAAAAGCATACGCCATTGCAAGTCTTTTTATGAGAGTTGACTTTCCCCCTCCAGGCTTAGCCAGGACAGCTATTTTAGATGTCTTTTCAAAAATCTCAGGAAGAGATTCTCGTTTAGAAGATTTTCTTTTACCATCCTCTTCATTAGACTCGACAAAATGCAGAGGTACGAAAATCTCTTCTAACTTTATTTTTACAAGACCTGCATCTTTGTCCGTTGGTAGCCCTTCAAACTGAATCTCACCTAGTTCGTGAGCAAGATAAGAAAAATACTTATCTTTCACAGTAGGATACATACTCACCTCATCCGAAATGAGAGTGTCATTAAGTGACATTAAACCTGATAAAGAATTATCAATACTGCTTTCAATTTCGACTAACTCTCTGGCTATTTCAGTTATAAGAGGCTGACCTTCAGCATGGACTAGTAAGAAGTGGGTGGCACTTTGCTTGTTTTTTGAAAAGAACAAACACCTTATCCAACCCCATTGAGTAGCAAACAATACATCTTCATTAAAAAAATGATATTCTCCACCAATCAATTTCGATGAGGTTGATATTGCGTTGCTTAGATCGCTTATTACTCTTCCGGCCTCAAGCTCTTTAACAATATTATTCGAATCAAACAGGATTACTCGCCTATTATCAACATCAAGCTCTTGTTGTAGTGCTGTTTCAGTAAATCCCGATAGTGAGATAAAATATCCAACGACTTCTGGCTTTTTCTTAGTCTTTTTTGCAACTCTTCTTTCGGCATCTAACACACCAATGAATTTGTTAACTTGATCTCCGCCAATTTTCTCTTTATGTGCTTTACATTCCCCTATCGCTATTTTTAATTCTGCTCTGTGATTAGAATTAAAATCGATTTCTCTTCCTGATTTATGAATATTTAATCGAGGTTTTTCATAGCCAAGTACATGAAGAAGATCAGAAGTGAGTCTTCCAAATAAGTCCCCTTTACCATTTTTATCTTTGCTAAGTACAATAATTTTAGTTTCCACAACTTTGCTCCTGATAAATCTGAGTAAAGTATATAGCTGGGGGGAGTGAATTATTTGGAGTAAAGGAAATTTAAATAAAAAAGGCCCCTTTCGGGGCCCTTCGTATCTTAAGAATTACTTCTTGAAAGAATCGTGAATCGCTTTGAAAGCGTTGAAGTCGTGGATCGCAAGCTCAGAGAGCATCTTACGATTGATTTCGATGTTGGACTTCTTCATTCCATCGATGAAACGAGAATATGAAGTGCCAAGCATACGAGCGCCAGCATTGATTCGAACAACCCAAAGCTTTCTCATATCGCGCTTAAGAAGACGACGACCGATGAAAGCGT
>CAZPFM010000049.1:6066-9560 GCA_964585845.1 uncultured Bacteriovorax sp. | reverse complement strand
CTTCTACGAGGACGCGGTAAGTTTTCCCCACCATGCCCTGGCGGATATTGGCCTGGATGGAAAGCTGCTTTGCCTGAATTTCCCGCAGGCGTCGCCCCCGGATATCGTCAGTTAAAACGTCATTCATCCGGGCAGCCTTTGTTCCCTTCCGGGAAGAAAAGGAATAGGCGTAGATAAAATCAAATTGGGCCTTATCCAAAAGGTCCATTGTCGCCTGATGTTCCTCTTCTGTTTCATTTGGAAAGCCAGCGATGATATCCGTTGAGATGATCATCTGTGGATTAGCGGCACGCATTTTCTGAATGAGAGTGAGATAGTGCTCGATGGTGTATTCCCGGAGCATCCGCTGAAGAACGGTGTTCGATCCAGACTGCACCGGCAAATGAAGGTGATTGGCGAGTTTCTTTGAATTCCTGTGAGCTTCCACCAGGTCATCAGTCACATCATAGGGATGAGACGTAGTGTAGCGAAGGCGCTGAAGCCCTTCGACTTTCTCGAGCTCCATGATGAGCTCCCCCAGGGACTCGCCATTGTCTTTTCCAAAAGAGTTCACGTTCTGACCCAGGAGCATGACTTCCTGGACACCGGAGTATTCCACCAGACGCTTCACATCCGTCACAACTTCCTGAAGCCTGCGGGACTTTTCTCTTCCCCGGGTGAAAGGAACAATACAGTAAGAGCAAAACTTATCGCAGCCCTTAATGATATTCACAAAGGCCATGGGTGTGCCTTGAGTGATCTTGGTTTCGATTGAATAATTCTCGGAGCGATCCCAGCTAGTCACGGAGAATTTCTTATCCCCGGAATAAGCGCGGTAAACCATCTCGCCGATGTTATCGATCACATCTGTGCCGAAAGCAAAGTCGAGCTGCTTGTATTTCTGGATGAGATCTTTGCCCTCAGTCTGAGCGATGCAGCCACCCGCCGCGACGATAACGTTTTTCTTGAGACCCGTTTCCGGATCCACATCAGCATTCTCTTTAAGTTTTTTTGTTTCGCCTAAGTGAGAATAGAATTTCTGATTGGCCAGATCCCGGACAGCACAGGTGTTAAAGATCACAAGATCCGCTTCGGATTTATCTTCGGTCTTAGTGAAGTTTAAGTTCTGAAGATGGGACATGATTCTTTCGGTGTCGTGATAATTCATCTGACAACCGTAGGTCTTCATCCAGACTTTACGTGGTGGAAATTCGAGGTCGCCCACCTTGATGGCAGGAGTGTTCTGGTCTTGCATAGTTTCCCCTAAAACATTAGCTGTTCAATCTAAGACTAGGTAGGAGCGCAAGCTATCAAAATGACGGGGCGAAGTAAAGCTAGATCAGGTCCCAATACATGGCGAGGTAAAAGGTCAGATTGAAGAGGAAGTGCATGAAAATGGGTGCAAAAATGGAGTGGAATCGTAGAAGGGCCTGACCACAAATAAGTCCTAGGACAAATGTGTAGAAGACCTGGAAGCCAATGAAGGGTACATAGTCGGCCGGAAGCACTTTTAATCCCACTAAATGAGAGAAGGCAAAGATCGCCGCCACCAGCATGGAGGTGACGTATTTTCCTCCCACTGACTTGATGAGAAGTCTCTGGAAGGTCTGGCGGAAGACGAGCTCCTCAAGAATCGGTGCAAAGATCAAAAGATGCCACTCAAGATTACTCACTAAGCGGAAAGGAACTTCGATCTCCAGATACCAGATGGAAAGGATGACGCCGGCACCGAGGAGAATAACTTCGGAGGCGGCTTTAAGGGTTTGTCGTGTGAAGCGCCATTTAAACTTCCAGGGAATCCGATAAATGAAGCAGACACCCAGGGCGAAAAGAAGATCAAAGACATAGGAAAAAGAAATCGTCGAAGGAATTTTTTCCCAGGGAAGTCCCCAGGAGAACGAAAAATAGACTATGACGATAATAAAAAAGTTAATCAACGGATTTCACCCTTCTCTGCCAGCTTGTGCGTCAACTTTAGTATTTCATCATAAAACTGCGGTTTTGTAACTTTGATTGTTTGCTGGTACGTCGGGGCACGACTCTCACCGTGACCGAGATTCTTATCATCAAAGACAATCACCTGAAGCGAATTGTCTTCCCGCATGTAGTAGATTATATCAAGATTAAAGACGATGACTCGCAGGACGATCTCATTTGTCTCGGAGTTTTTTCCGGAGAAAAAGGCTCCTGTAAGAATGAGACTCGGATCCCGTTCAAAATTATCAAGGGCCCGTGTGAGAGTGCCAAAACTTGCCTGAATCCATTGCAAGGCTTTCATCTCCGATTGAAAGTCCATGGTAACGGCACCGCTAACTGGTAACTCCATAAAAGGCCTGTGCCGTTCGACTCCGGATTTGCAGGTCGCCTGGATGGCAATATTCATCAAATCCCTGGCTTCTTTTCTTTGCTCCAGATTCACTCTCTTGGCATGGCTCCCGCGGAACTCAATGAGTCTCTCCGTTTTTCCAGCATTCCTCTGCCAGTGAAGAACTCTTTTCTCAGGGGAACTTAACTCAATCATCCAGTGCCGCTCTGTCAGGTTTCGGAGGTCCTGATTCCAGCTCACAGAAACAAACTCCGCCGCTGTAGGATCAAAATCCAGAAAGGCTTTCTTAGGCTCCAGAGGAAAAAATCGATCGAAGATACTCATCTTGAAAAGTACTCCTCGATTTCATGCCAGTCACTGGAAGCGATGAAGAGACTTCTATTCTCTTCGCGGATGAGTCCTTGCTCGATGGCATTATTAAAGAAAGCAAGCAGGTGATCGAAGTAGCCATTGATATTGAAGATGGCGATTGGTTTTTGATGAAGACCTAACTGCTTCCAGGTGAGGATCTCAAAAAACTCATCAAGAGTTCCCATTCCGCCGGGAAAAATAAGAAAGCCATCCGAGAGTTCATACATCATTTTTTTTCGTTCGTGCATATCAGTCACGATGTGAAGTTTTGTGAGACCTGCGTGGGCGATTTCTTTTTTCATCAGGTGCCGGGGTAATACTCCAATAACCTCGCCTCCGAGATTCACGAGTTCATTGGCAAGTTTTCCCATGACACCGATGGCAGCTCCTCCGTAGACAAGTCCAATGGAGTGCTTGTGAAAGTAGCCCATGACATTTTTAACTTCGAGATCCACTTGAGGATCCTTACTTTCAAAAGCCCCGCAGAAGATACAGATTTTCTTCATCGAAACCTCCTGAGATACCAGCGAAGGAAGATGAATTCGAGGATGGCAAAACTTCCGAAGACAATATAGAAACCTGCCGTCTTCCAGAAGAGCCAGACCGCCGTGGTCTCACGAATGGCCACAAAGGCCATCCATCCAGCGAAAGCGAGAAGAAAAATGGTGAGATGCCACTCCATCGTTTTATAGGCGACAGGAGGAAGCGGAACAGGCTGCTTCATGTCTTTAAGCATCTCGAGCATGAGGGATTCATCCTTCACTTTTTTGAAGAGAAGAAATCCGGCCACCGCTACTCCCGTCAGAGTGGGTTGGAGCTTAAACCAGAGTCCTTCCCG
>CAZPFM010000049.1:2148-6056 GCA_964585845.1 uncultured Bacteriovorax sp. | reverse complement strand
CAATCAGGGCGATTCCCCCCAGAGCAACCACGAGGGCCACATTGAGCTTTGAGATAGTATGTACATGACCTGTGAACTTCTTCTCTAGGCCCATCTCGATTAGACCCAACAGGATACCACCCACCAGGGCCACTTCCAGTGTGCTGTAGGTTTCCAGCAGCCAATAAGCAACTGCGGGAATGAATGAGAGAAGAAAAAACGGGCTCATGATGAGAGTGAGCTTACGCGATCTTGCGGAGCTTGTCTTCGCAGTACTTCAGGTACTGGTCCTTAAACTTCGTTGGATCGAGGATCTCCACTTGCGGACCCAGCGTTGACACCCAGTCAAAGAGAGCTTCGCAGGGCTCAACATAGGCGGCCCAGATAAGATCCCCATTTGGATTTGTGATCATGCAGGGCTTACCGAGAAAATGAAAATCAGGGAAGAGATTGATTTTTTCCGGATCAAAGATTTTAAGAATGAGTCTTGTTTCTTTTTCATTCATGGCCCGGATACAGCTGATAAATTCCTCGAGTTCATACTGAGTAGATCGTGACTCAGCAGAAGTCGGAATGAGCATCGCCTCGGTGAGGTCTTTGATAGAGAAAACCATAAGGCAGTGATCCCGGAAGTCTTCAGCAATCAGGGAGAGCTGACCTTCAAGGTGAACCACCTTGCATGGAAAAACTGTATAGACCCGTTCATCAGAAGCTGTGATCTGAAGGAGCTGCTTTTTCTTGGCCGCTTCATCCAGAGTCTGGACAAATTTCTGTTCCAAGGGAGAGAGTTCCTGGTCCCAGACCTGAAGATGGTCGAGCATCTCCATGACCGCATGAATGGGTCCGGCATCATTGACTTTCTTCTTCAGGCTCTCTAGTGAGGGATGGGATTCCACATGGTGATTCTCATGCAGGCTGCGGTGAAGCTGTATCCATTCACCCGGAGTGAGGGGAAGCATGTACTGAATAGCATCAGCATCGATATCAACCCACGAGGCCTCGTCTTTAAAATAGACCTCGGCACCCTTCCCTTCCGGAAAGAAGTGTCTTAGGAAAACGAGCGTGTCCTCTTCAGAGAGGCTAAGCTCACTGGCCAGATCGGTTAATTTGATTGAGCCCTGTTTCTCACCTAGAACCAACAGTTTATCCCACATTTTCGCATCAATTTTGGCCATCTTTCCCTACAAGTTAGAGTCTTGTTTCTTGACCAATATTATCGGAAATCCTCTCAGAACTCTTTAGTGCAAAAATTCACTTTTCCCCTGATAATAGACTTATGTTATGGAATTCTTTGATGAAAAATCCGGTTCTGGCCATTGGGATTATCCTCATGGGTCTCTTTATTTACCAGGTGGCAAATAAAGAGAAATGGGGTGTTTTCACCAATCAGAAACTCATTTCCACTTCTTGTAAGGCCGTCTTAATTAAGATTGATAAGAAGATCCCTGAGAACTGGAACACCTTCTGTGAGGGTAATAATCTAGCAGTGGAGATCAATGAACTCGCCGTTGCTCCAGAGGCCAAGAAATTAAAATCGATGATGTACCGGCAGCTGGCCAATCATATGAGCTATGTGGCCCGGATCTCCCACACTGATATATTGGAAAGAGTGGATTTTGTGCGGTTTAAGCTCACTCATCCAAAGATGGAAATCAATGCTGTGACAGAGGGAAAATACATCGTAAAACTTGCGACCTTAGAACTCCCGGAGCACATCATGACTCATCTTCAGAGCACGGTCCAGGTCAAAGAAACGCTCAAATAATTCCGGGAATGGATGCTCGGTGACATCAATCCATTCATACCGAAAGGCATGAAGAAAAAGCCTCTCGGCAGAGTGTCCACCGTAGAGTTCATCCCCCAGGATAGGAAAACCAAGATGCGAGAGTTGAGCTCGGATCTGATGCCTCAGACCAGTCTTGAGCGAAACAAGAAGAAGACTCTTCCCTTTCTCAGAGAGAATCTTTTTCACTGCTAAAATCCCCTCCTGACTCTCCTCCATCTCTTCATGACTCACCTTCTGTTTGGCCCCTTTGGCGCCTGAGCCTCGAAAAAAATGACTGTGGAGACCTTCCTGATCGAATTCCCCCTCCACCACTGCCCAGTAAAACTTCCGCTTCACTGAAGAGGAGAAGTTTTCCCTTGAATTACGGTGAAGCCTCTCACTTTTCACAAGCAGAAGAACTCCAGATGTCTCAAGATCAAGGCGGTAGAGAAGACCCCGGTCGTAGTTGTCCTGATTCACTAAAAGGGGTGAAAAGATATTCTGGGAAGCCAAAAAATTGAGAATGGTATTTGTGTCCGCATAACTGTGAGGATGGCAGTGCACTCCGGAAGGCTTATGAAGGGCAAGGTAGTCATCAGTTTCAGCGATCACTCTTACCTGAGGTCCGGTGTATCGAGGATTAATCATCAAGTGGTTCACAAGATCCAGAGGAAGTTCCAGAACATCCCGAGGACGCACGAGGCGCTGAAGCTGCTTACTGGAAAAGTATTTTTTTAGACCCTGATTGGATGAGCCCAGGACTTCTTTCAGAGCATCCTTCAGAGGGATGGTTTCGGCCAGCCACTGGTACTCAATTTTGTCCACTACTGGGCCTCGACCTTCCGCCCTTCAGTTCGGAGATCATTCTTCTTTAAGACAAATTCCACACGCCTGTCAGAGACAAGCTTATTCGTTTTGGTCTGAGGTCTGGAGTCCCCGTAGAAGATGGTCGTGATCCGGTCAGGAGAAATCCCCCGGCTCCGTAAGAATTGAGAGACGGCCAGGGCACGCTTACTTGAGAGTTCGTAAACATCTGCTCCGTCTTTCCCCTTCTCATTTTGAGCCGCATGGCCTTCCACAAGGATGTTCCAGTTATTTTCCCGCATCATCTTCACCAGCCGGTTAACCACATCGATATTGATGTCATCGATCCCAGTGGAGCCGGGACGAAAATGAATCTTGTCTTTCACCCGAACCATGATGGATTCATTCATCTCATAAACATTCACCGATTCGGCGAGGTTATTTTCAGCGAGCATTTTCTTAAGCTGACCCAATTGCGAATCTGAGTCACGGTTGATCTCATGTTTATCCAGGAGACCTTCGCTGGTAAGGAACTCAATAGGAAAAGGCTTTGGCGGAGTCTCCGCATCGATCATAGTCGGAGCATCGTTGGGAGACTTACCAGGACGCATGACCTCACCGGGCTTTAAGACGTTTCCTCCGAAAGCATTCCGAAGGGAACCGATAGCCGCTTCGTATTTTGCCGTCTCTGTCTTCGCAAAGGATAGCAGAAGAACGAAGAAGGTAAGAAGGAGTGTACAGAGATCAGAGAATGTCGCAAGCCAACCGGGAGCGCCGGGTTTACAGGGAGGACATTTTGGTGCCGCTTGATCAGACATGGATTACTCCTTTTTATCCTCGACCATACGGTCTTTCGGAGGAAGGAAGGAATCAAGCTTCTCGCGGATAACACGAGGGTTTTCACCGGCAACAATTCCAAGGACACCAGCAACGATGATATTCATCTTGGTGGATTCCTGTTTGGATCTCTGTTTTAGTTTTGATGCAATCGGAATGGTAAAAACGTTGGCGATGACTGATCCATAAAATGTCGTGAGGAGAGCGACGGCCATAGCGGGACCGATCGCTGAAGGATCCGACATGTTCTGAAGCATCTGCACCAGACCAATGAGAGTTCCGATCATTCCGAAGGCCGGACCATCAGCTCCCATCCCTTCGAAGATTTCCACACCCTTAGCGTGTCGCTCTTCCATCGCTGCGATCTCAAGAGAAAGAATCGAAGTGATGACTTCAGGTGGTCTGTTATCGGCCGCAAGAGTTACAGCTTTCTTAAGAAATTTATCATCCACTGGGACTTTCTCAAGAGCGAAGACCGATTCACGACGGGCCGTCTCTGCGAGTTTTTGAATCTCTTCAATCA
>CAZPFM010000049.1:0-2138 GCA_964585845.1 uncultured Bacteriovorax sp. | reverse complement strand
CATTTCGGTGATTCACTACGATATACGACATAAGAGGTGAAGAAGATGGATTTTAAAAAGACATTCATGGTGATCTTCACACTTTCCATGGGCCACTTAATGAGAGTGGCAGCACATACCCCCCCGATCACAACGAAGATCGAAGGAATATCGATGAAGATGGTGAGAGGGGAACCGTAAAGAATCGATCCAATGATCGCCAATATGGCCAATACGAGTCCTGCGACGGTAGCGATATCCATAAAACACCCTTGAACTAAAATAGGTCTGTATGCTTAAGGTATCGGAATCTCAGGATAGAACTTAAATAGTGAATTTTACTGAACTAGATGAGTCGGAGATTGGAAGGGAGAGAATACAAAAAAGCCCAGTCAGGACTGGGCTTTTTTCACTTTTTTATTTTTCTTCGAGCATGGTCGAATCAATATAGGAAAGCATTGCAGTCCGTAATTCGTCCAAAGAAAGATCCGAGGTGGCCGTCTCACCTTTAAAGATTTCTTCCTTGATCATCTCAATAGGAAAACCCGTCATAGAAGCTAATGCTTCGAGACTAATCCTTCCCTGCTTTTCATTCTGACCATTCGTGGTCATGTTCTCAGTCATTCGTGACTCCTTGAAGTGGAACTACTCAAATCCCTGTGTAGTAAATTGTCCAAAGCATATCGACCGCCTAATCCACAAGTCAATTCAAGCTCTTGTTAATGTAAGTTAATGTTAGAAGACCTTGCGGCAAGATTTTTAAACTGATGAAATGAGGAGGGTTTTTCTCAGTAACCCGGGGCCTTTAAAAGTGTCAGAAAGCTTTTAACCTTGGATTCCATCTCCTGAAATTCTGCCACAGGACTTGAAAGTAAGGTGACTCCTCCCCCTGCTCCCACTCTCCAGATTCGCTCCATGAGGTCCACTTCGGCGGTCCGGATATTGATGCTGGCACTCTTTCTCTTTTTCCAAAGAAGAATGGTGGAACCGCAATAAATCCCGCGATCATAGCGCTCGACCTGTTCGATGATCTCCATGACTTTCTTTTTCGGCGCACCGGTAATGCTTCCTCCAGGAAAAAGTGAGCAGAGAGTTTTATAGAGAGAGACTTTTTCTTTGAGTTTTACGGTGATGAGCGAGTACTGGTGAATAAGTCCCGGCACTAGAAGTGGGGCCCTCAATTTTCTGACCTTGGCCGAAGGAGAGCTCAATCGGTTGAGATCGTTTTTGAGAAGATCAGTGATCATGATAAGTTCTGACTCTTCTTTTCTAGTCCTTAAAAGCTCTTCCCATGCCTTCTTCCAGTCTCCCTTGATTGCCATCGTCCCTTTGATTGGACGCGTACTCACGATCCCCTGTGAGTATTCAAACAGGCATTCCGGAGAATTGCTTAAGATGAACTTCTCGCCCCAGTAAGTGGCATGAGCATAGGCGGAGACTCCTGGTCTGGAGAAAAGAAAATCAGCAAGATCCCGGGGGTCATAGACTTCTTCAGTTTCAAAGTCATAGGGATAAGTGAGGTTGACCTGATAACAATCCCCGCTCAGGAGTTTTTCCTGAACATATTCAAAGGCCCCCTTGTACTCACTCCAGCTCGGGCGCTCAAGAGACTTTAAGGGCACAGAATTTAATCGGGGCTTCTTCTTCTTCCGTATCCTCGCCTTTCGATAAGAAATGCTAATTGCTAAAGGAGTATCATCCTTAACCGAATGCCCTTGGCCAGAAAGAATCTGTCCAAGTTCATAATAGGTATGAATCACTCTGGGAGAAGATAACTCCTCTCCCAGATCAATGGCATCAAGCTCATTCAAGAAGCCTTCAAGAGGATAGACTTCGGGGAATCCGGTGATGAGATTAAGTCGTGTGTGACGAAAATAGAGATAGGCTTCACTGGCCTCATCGAGGTCTAAGACTTCGCTCCGGCTCCAGTTGAACTGGGAGAAGATCATTTAAGCCTCGGGACGAGAGAACTCTAGTTCAGCAAACTTCGTCTGAGAACCAATCCAGGAGAGCTCCACAGTTCCAGGCTCACCATTTCGATTCTTAGCGATGATGACTTCCGCAATCCCCTTTTTCGGAGTGTTTGGATCGTAATAGTCTTCTCTGTGAATGAGACAGACGATGTTGGCATCCTGCTCGAGGGAACCGGACTCCCGGAG
>CAZPFM010000048.1:0-9610 GCA_964585845.1 uncultured Bacteriovorax sp. | reverse complement strand
TTAATATCGATGTACCGGAATACCTCATCGACTACTTAAAATTTTCTTGCCTCATTGATATATCAGAAATAAAAAAATATCTCGGAACTCCACTTACTCGCTATACCATCCGAGAAACTCTCGAGCTTCTCAAGCTTGCTTAAAGAAATGTTCCCATTGACTTGACACTGCGCAAATGGCGATAGTTTTAACTTCAAAATGGCTTCCTGGCGGAATGGTAGACGCAGCGGATTCAAAATCCGCCGTTAGCAATAACGTCCGAGTTCGAGTCTCGGGGGAGCCACCACTTAGCTTATCATAATTATTCTTCCTGCTTTTTTAAGACCTGTAAGCTATCTACCAGTGTCGACACTCGGGGGATGTAGTTCTTAAGCAATCCTTTCACGGCCGCATTCTCAGTCACGGGAAGAACCTTATTTTTAAGTAAATCCAAAAGAGATGAGTTCAGTTGTAAGCTCTCAGTGATGTACTGCTTTTCAAACTTATCTCCGGAGAGATTTTTAAGTTTACTGACAACGGAGGTCTCTTTGTCTTCCTCCGTTGAAGGCAGGGAAAGGGATGACGTCACCTCTTTTAGAGTATTGCTTGACACCTGATGGTCTTCAATCATCCGTTCATTGAATGACACCAGACCCGGAGTTTTGAGTTTCCCTTTGGCGAACTTACCCAGATCAATAGCCTTGGTGCTCAGCTCCTTCACCTCAGAGAGAAGCTTCAAAGAACTTAAGGGATTGGCAGAAGCCAAAGAGGAGATGAGAAGGGCCAAAATCATTGTTAAAAATTTCATGAAGTCTCCCAATCAAAATAAAATAGACCCGGTGGTGCATGAGAGATCCGGTTGGGTTTCACGCATCATCGGCTGGCATAAGGGGTGCATGATCTATGCCGGAAGATGACAGGAGGAGAAATATGTACACCTTTAGCGTAGAAGGATTGAAGGAAAGAGGAAAAGAGTCTCACATTGTCGGTCAGATACAAGCTCTGGATGAGAAAGCTGAAGTGAGTCTGGACCTTCTCAATAACCTTGTAAAAGTCTATACAATTTGTCCCCCTGAGGATATTCAAGTTGTTCTTGAAAAAATGGGCTTACGGATTCTGGGAAAGACTCAATAGCCCTAAACCCCAGGGACTTTATGAGCACCGAGCGCCTGACAGAATTAGAAATTAAGTACGCCCATATGGAAGACTTCCTCCAGAAATTAAACTCTGCGGTGGTTGAACAGGGACTGACTATCGGGCGCCTGGAAAAAGAGATACTGGATTTAAAACGGAACGCGAATGTTGAATCCGGAGTTCAGCCAGCGAGAAGCCTTCAGGACGACAAGCCCCCCCACTACTAGACTTTACTTCAGGTCAGAAAGATTAATCTCTTTTTTAAAATCCCCATGGGTCAGAAAAGCTTTCTTCGCCTTCCCCTTAGCATTCTTCAACTGAGATTTTGCAACCCAGATGCACTCGGACTCTTTCAGAAACCTTGAGGGTAACATTTGGATCTGACCATTCTCCAAAAGTAAACCCACCTGACAAAGAGATGTAGGTTCAGGACCAAACTCGGCCTGAATCTTATCCTGAAGGCGCCCTGACTGGGCCCAGGCAGAAGTGGAAATGAGAGTTAAGATGATCATGATATTTTTCATGGTGAACCTGCTGGATAAGAAAATTGAGGCACAACTGTCTGATTGATCACTTTCGGGACAATGGCTTTTTCATCAACCGGGCAAAGATAACTGTCAGGATTCTTAGTCGATGAATATGAGCCAACGCCACTGTCTCCTAGACCGATGATGGCTTCAGCTTTGGGTATTTTCTTTTCTTCGAGAACTTCGGCCATGATGTAGTAATGAACTCCATCCTTTTCTTTTTTATCCAGAACCTTAAACTTTGTGCCGCTTTTAAAAAGAACTTCGTTTTCACTTCTATGACTGGAAAATCCCATGATGGGTTTTCCGGATTCAGATTGGATAATGAACATATCCTGGCCCGAGAAGCCAGAATTTGTGGAGGAGCTGGTGAAGGCATCATACTCAATCACATCTCCCACCCCATGAGCTTCGCGGATACTCTCAGGGAGTGAAGCCCCGCGCTTGACCACTCCTTGATAGCTTGGAAGCTTATCGAGTCCGTCGTTGAGAGCTTTGATCATGTAGTCGATATTCTCATCTCTGTTATCTGAACTTCTTAGATAAGAGTTAAGGCATCCATAACCACTATCGGAGTAGTACTTAAGAGCACTCATTTCTTCTGGCTTGAGACCACAGCTCCCGGCCCCTTGGCTGCTCATGGTTGAGAGTGCAGACTGGTAATTGGAGTTGGCTTCAGAACAGGAACTACTCGAGGAAGATCCTCCCCCCAATGTACCTCCAACAAGACCTCCGCCCATGATAGTCCCGTATCCTCCGCCGTAGCTTCCGTAGCCTCCGTAGCCACCAAATGCACCAAAGACTCCCGATTTTTTCAGGAAGTCAGGATCAGAACTTGGGTCTTTTTTGTAGGCGAGGTAATTCTCGTAGCTCTGTTTATTATTCAGAAGCATCTGTTCATAATAGGGAAGCCAGGTCTCGACGAGAGAAAGCTGGCCATCGGGGTCAGCTCCTTTAAGTTCATTTTTTTGTTTTTTTAAGAGGGCGATGAACTTCTCCTGGTCTTCCATCTGAGATGCAAGAGACTCGAAGTAAGACTCGGCTTGTTTCAATTGAAACGCTGGCATTTCCTCAGGAGTAAGACCTATACCTTTTTCCTTAAGGAGTTCCGGCAGTTTTGAAGGATCTTGCTCATAAGCCTTAGCAATTTTTAATTCCGCTTCCTGTGATTGAGCGTATGTCAGGAGCTGGAATTGGGAATGAATCCCGTACATATCCAAAGGAGACTTCTTAACGAGCTCGTCAATCTGGGTCCAGATCTTTTCTTTAGACATGTTGTCTTGGGAAGCGAGATTTTTATAGTAAGACCCCATCTGCTCAATGTACTTATCCAGGTCGTACTTAATTTTTTCTTCCGGAGTCAAGCCGATACCCTTCTCTTTCATAGGGTGAGGATACTTAGATGGATCGGAAAGATGCAGATCGTATTTAGCCTTGTCTTCCTCGAGCTCTTTGATAGATTTTTCTAACCATTCCACATGATACGACCCGGCCGATCCGGCCTTCGCTGTTTCTAAAGCCTTTTTTTGCTCTTCTATCTTTTGTGGGAGTTTCTTGTAGTACTCCTCCATTTCTTTTACTTCGTTATTTTTCATGGACTTCATCCTGAATTCTGAACAGGCCGAAAAAGCCTTGCAGAATTTTTCACTGAACTTACTCTCTTCCACTGCTTCGACCTGTGAGACAAGTTCTTCGACTCCGGATGTACTTTGAGTAGGTTCATCACAAATCTCTTCTGTCTGAGAGAAGGTAGAAGGGGGAAGTCCGAGTAAGAAGAAAAAGAGTACCGTCTGTATCATGATTATTCTCCGGCCGGGGTCCGGCTTGGCAGATACTTAACTTTCATACCAATTTCGAGATCCTCAGGGTTTTTGAGGATGTCCCGATTCCAGTCGTAAATTTGCTTCCAGGACTTTCTTGATCCGAGATAGAGAAGAGCAATATAACCGAGGCTCTGCCCCTTTCCGACAATGTGGTATTTGAATTGTTCTTTCGATGATTTTTCACTGGCCACATTTCTCTTGGCTTCTTTAACATCCGGCAGGTATTTGATGAGAGTTCCAGACGGGATATGATTTTCATCATGGATTGTTTGAAAGTTCCATTTTTGAAGATCGCTCCAGCGGGCAGGATTTTTGTAGAGATACTGAGCGACCCTTTTTAAATTCGTGTCCTTTTTTCCTACACGGATGAACTTGAAGGGACCAGACATGGCATCGAGAATTTTCTTTTTCTCTTTTTTCTTAAACTTTGAGATCGCTTTTTCACTGTCGTAAACGGTGTGGGCATTCAGATCCTGAGTGCGCTTGATATTCTTTTCGAGCTGATCTTGAATGGGGCTTTCAAGTTCAATCACATCTGAACCCGCTGTCTGTTTGGAGCTAATAAGATGGGAGACCCCTGAACAGGAGACCAAAAAAAAGAGTAAAAAGATCGGCTTTTTCATACCTAATCCTCCACTGTCTTCTTCGGAAGTCTCAATAAAATGATGAGTTAAAACAGAATGTATCCGATGCCAAGGCCCAATCTTAAGGTCGTAAGCTCCGAGGGACCATCCATCCAGTGATACTTAAAGAGGGAATGAAAGTAGAGGCGATCAGTAAACTTCTTATTCACGTACCAGAGGATCTTATAGCCATTGTATCCTCCACTGCTTTCAATGCCATCAGGATTGGAGTCGATGCTAGAGGTGAGACTCTTAGAAATAGAGAACTTCGTAAAAAAGGGGCTTTTAAAGACGGGAACAAGCTTTGCCACCCCTAAAGTGGCATAGAGGACGGTGTTCTGATCCAGAAGGATCTTCCGGTTTTGCTGAATTCCTCCCATATTGAAAGTGGAAAACCTTTCATAATCCACTCCGAAGTAACCGGTGAAGTTGTGATTAACGAACCGGTACTCTGGATAAAAAGTGGCACCAAGTTCCGGTGCCACAGAAACATTGCTATCGTCGAGATTGTTTCCACTAGCGAGAAGGTAGGACATATAGGCACTTGAAGCAAAAGACCAGTTAGAATCTTTCGGATAATAAGAAAGAGAGACCCCTGTGCTCACAGGACTATTCTGGAAGAATTCCACCTCGGCCGTTTTTGGATCTTTTTGGGAAAACTTTCCGTAAGAAGCAAGATAGAAAATGGAACCTTTAAAACCCTGAGGCAACACACTCGAAATACTGTTCTCGGTTTCATACTTTTTTCGGAGGCTAAGTTTTAAATGCTCCAGGTAGTCTTCGTATTTCTTAAGATCCATCAAGTCTGTGCGAATGTAGAGATCAATTCTCTGGCCAGGCTTAAGCTTCTTCCAGTTCGTGACAGAGGGATTTTCCTTAAATGTTCTCTGAGCAGATGAAGAATTGCGTGTGATCACACTGTCAGGCTTAACAAAACGCTTAAAGCTTGAAGCGAGAGTATCGTTTCGCTCGACGATGTATTTAACTTTATAGAATTTCTCCTGGGCTTCCTGCCCAAAAGCGTTTTGAATAACGAAAACAAGAAGGAGAAAGAGAACTTTCACAGCTCCTCCATCGGAGAGATCGGAAAGATGAGTTCTCCCCGTTTGGAAAATCGGCTCATTCGTCCCCACTGATCCTTAATCTTTACCCGGTAAAAGTATTTCCCGGTTCTATTACTTACCCAGTTAATGAAAGGCTTTTTAGAAGACGCTTTCCAGATAAGGCGCTTCAGTGGCTCATCCGAGTAGACCTCAATAAAATACTCACTGTTATGCTCATGTTCTTTCATTTTTATCTGATAAGCGGATTTTCCGTCGATCTTCTTATAGTATATGATCTGCTTAGAGAGAATTTCAGGTACCTTTCTCTGTCGAGGAAGAATCAGTTCGATTGATTGAATTTTTGAAGCTGCAAGGTTCTCATTTTTTCCAATCGGAACAAGGCGCCACCAGAACTTCCCGATCTTGGGTAGCCTGATCTGAACATCACCACCTCGAACATCTTCGGCCAGGATAATGTCACGAAAGTCTTTTGTCTCCGAAACTTCGAGGCGGTAAGAATCTTCTGCGGAATAAGGAATCCATTTGAAGTGACCTTCGACGCCACTTTCCTTTAAGATTTGCTTGGATTGAAAGTCTTTTGACGTTTCGGCGACGCGATTTTGAACATTGATCCGCATGACCCGGGACTTCAAACCTTTCGGGTCCTTGGCCCGTACAAAGTACTCCCCGGCCTCAGGAAAGGTTATCTTTGAATCGGTGAGTTTTACCTTCTGGAAATCGGGAGTCTTACTTACTTCGTAGGAGAGAGGTCCGTAAGAGCGAAGCGGAGTATACTCGACCTCCTCACCTGTAGCGATTGTCTGGACAAATTGTTTTTCCGGAAATAGTAATCCGTCCAGGACTTTAAGCGCTACGCTTACAGGCTTCCCGGTGTATTCAGAAGATCGATCTAGGAGGCTCACCTCAAATTCGTTACTCCCGGAAGTCTCAACTGGATAATCAAAGAAAGTTTTATCCAGTTCGAATAAGCGTACTCCAGAAGAGTTTCTGACCCGAAGTTTGAAACGGTGACCTGATTGACCCGACCACGATACCCGAAGCTTATCACCTGCGATGTAGGTTTCTTTGAGATCCTCAATCATTAAAACAGGTGCCGCAAAGGGTGCAACGGTAAAGCTGCGAATGCTTTTTACAGATCCATCCGGATTCTTAAGGATAATCGTATAGCGTCCCGGAAGAGGAGTCTTAAGCGAGTGCTCTTTCCGAGAAGAGAGAGAACTCTCTGAAACGAGATTTCCGTTGCCGTCGTAAAGAGCGATGGTGCCACTAAAATCTTCAGCAAAGGTGAGGTCCAGAACGGGGGTCATGATCGAATCCACGGCTTCGGAGCTTAGGCCTTTAATGAAACCATCTTCTCCCTGATGGAGACCGAGGACGGACGTGGAGAAAGTTCCTGATCCTTCAAAAACCTCGCCCCCTTCCCCTACTATCTGCACAGATCCGCTTTGGGCGCCGGAGATTTTGACCTGGCCCTTGGTGAGCTTAAGACGCAATCCATCCTCACCGACTTCGATTCGGATGAGAGTTTCAGGCCCGATGTCCAGGACGACTCCCTCACCGATGCTCACTTGAGTTGATGAGCGCTCATCAGTATTTATCAGATCACCATTAAAGACCTTATCTCCCACGGAGGCTTCCACCCAACGAAAGGAGCCGTAGACTTTATGGTTTGAATTTTGTTCAAGCGAATCGATAGCGCCGATCGACTCAAGATTTCTCAAAGGATCCATCGAAAAGTGATTCGTGAAAAGAAAGAAAGCCCCACTCGCAATGCTAAGGATTGCGAACAAGATCAGTGAGCCGTCGAAGAGAGAATATTCAGTATCACTCTCCGAAAACTCATTTATACTAATAAGAGAATTCTTCACTCTTATAGTTTAAGTGAGCTTTAGATTCCGATCCATCGGGACTTTTTTTACAGGGGTTATTGTGAGGCTAGGTCTTAAGGTAAAAATCTTACTCGGATTATCAACTTTACTTGTTGCCGTCATTGTCGCTAACCTTTTTTTCACTCTCAACCTCCTCATCAAAGACAAGAAAGCCTATATCCTTGAGCACGCTCTCTCCCAATCTGAAGGAAAAAAGAACTCACTCTTGAGTTTAGTGGCCATAGCCCGAAGCGAGGGGAAGTTCCTGGCCTCCATGGTGCCAGGCTCTCTTGTCGAAGCAAAAAAGGCTTTTGATGATCAGGAAGTGCTCGATTCACTGATCATCATCAAAAATTCTCGACCACAGGCTCAGTTCAGAAAGGGAAGCTTTCCTAAAGCTTCTGAGCAGTATTCCCAGGCCCTCAAGTCCTGGGCCGATGCTGCCCCGACATCTCATGGAACCCATGTCTCGAAAATAAATGGGGCCCATGCCGTGGGTGTCTGGGAAGTGTCCGCGGAAAAAACCCTCGGGTATGCTGTGAATCTCGCATCTTTTGTAGACCAGCTTTCTGGAGAAATGGCTTTCAGCTTCCTCATCCTGAGTCCCGATCGTCAGATTCTTTGGGAAGGACTTGAAGCTGATGATGATCTTCAGGCCATCCTTAACCAGGATTTTCTCAATTCAGGAAATCACACGCAGGAAATGGAACTCAATTCCACTGAATACCTTGTCTCCCTGGCAACAGAATCCCTCACCGGGATAAAAGTTTTAAGTCTCATTCCCTCTGATAAGGCTTACGCTGTTGTTCGGGATCTTGTCTTTAAAACCCTGGGCTTTGGTCTGGGACTCTTCGGTATGGTTCTTCTGGCGGGTCTGTGGTTTAGCACCCAGATAACCACACCTCTGCGTGAACTCGTCCGTGGAGCGCAACGAGTCGCCCAAGGAAACTTCGACGAGCCGGTGGAAGTTCAGTCAAGTGATGAGACTGCACTTCTTGCCAGGGAGTTTAATTCCATGAGTTCAGATATCAGGGATCTTCTTTCTGAAAAAGAAGACATGATCGCTGAGCTCCAGACGGCCAATGCAGTTATTGAAGACTACAGTAAAAATCTTGAAAAAAAGGTAGAGGAGAGAACGGCTGAACTTAAGAGTGCCAATAAGTTCATCGCATCCATTATCGACAGCATCGACGAGGGTCTCGTGGTTTTTGGCCCTGATCTCACTCTTGCTCCTGTTCACTCAAGAGCATCCAAGGACCTCTTCGGGAGGAGCCCAGAAGGCTTAAATGTTACAGACTTCTTTGAGTTTGATGATAAGCAAACAATAAACTTTTCGACCTGGGCCGACATCGCTTTTTCTGAAAAGATTCCCTTCGATTCCGCCCGTGAGCTTGCTCCGAAAGAAACGGTTCGAAGTGAGGCCGGTCAGCCGGATTTTCAGTTCGTGGAACTAAGCTACTTTGCCATGAGAAACGATGAGGAAGAAATAGAGAACATCGTGGCTGTAGCTAAAGATAAAACTGAAGAAATGGCACTCAAAGAAGAAAGACTCCAGCAGTCTGCCTATGTAAAAATGCTCTTTAATATCCTAAGTTCCAAGGAACGATTCTCCGACTTCATCCTCGAAGTCGAAAGAGCCCTCGATTCTCTTGGAGAGCTTCGACTCGACTCTCCCGGAGATCTCGTCGATGCTATGAATACATACCATTCACTCTACGGCAGTCTTTCCATGTACGGTGTTCTTCCCCTCGCCCGGCAAGTCAGAGAATGTGAAAATGAGATAGTCAGAATGAAAGAAACGGGGGAAATTTCACCGGAGAAACTCCATCAGGATCGGGTCCTTTTCAGAGAGAACTTCAGGAAGTTTCGAGAAGAAATATCAACCAAACTGGGGATTCAGCCTTTCAATCTCGAAGTCGATAAAGGTGTCATCCTCTATATGGATGAACTCATCCAGAGTGAGAATTTTTCTGAGTTAAAAGCCATCTTCCGTGATCGATTGCTGAAGCGTCCACTGGAAGACTACTTCTCTGTTTATCAGGGACTTCTGCGGGAATTAGAGAACCGCTTAGGAAAGAAACTTAAACTCCAGATTAATAACGGTGACCTTCGACTTGATCCGGAACAATTCTCTGAGTTCTTCTCGATCCTCGTGCACCTTTTTCGAAACTCTGCGGATCATGGCATTGAATCACCAGAAACTCGGTTAGAGTCCGGAAAGAGCGAAGTGGGAACAATCGCCGTCTCTGGCGAAGTTGACTCCAGTCGGAAAATTCTTCACCTCCGGATCTCCGATGACGGAGCCGGGATTGATCCAGCCAAGATCCGCCAGCGTCTTTCCCGGATTCACGGAGACTCTGAAGAACTCTATCTCGATAGTGACGAGCAGATCATCCAGCACATTTTTGATGCGGATTTCAGTACTAAGGAAGAACTCTCTTTGCTCTCGGGAAGAGGGGCCGGAATGAACGCGGTCAAGGCCGTCGTTGAAGAGCTTGGTGGAGATCTTCGGGTCGAATCTATTCCTGGCCAGGGGACAACTTTTATTTTTGAGCTGCCAGTTTCTTCTTAAAGACTTCGAGGATCTTCTTC
>CAZPFM010000047.1:0-9679 GCA_964585845.1 uncultured Bacteriovorax sp. | reverse complement strand
AAAGAAAAAGACCAAAAAAGTTACGAAAAAAGCCCCTGCCAAAACAGCGAAGAAAGCTGCTAAGAAAGTGACCAAGAAGGCTCCAGCGAAAAAAGCTCCTGCCAAGAAGGCCACGAAGAAAGCGGCTCCGAAGAAAGCGGCAAAGAAAGTAGCAACTAAGAAAGCTGCTAAGAAAGTCACCAAGAAAGCCGCTCCTAAAAAGGTGACCAAGAAAGCAGCACCAAAGAAGGCAGCAGCGAAAAAGACCACGACGAAGAAGGCTCCTGCTAAAGCCCCAAAGGCAAAAAAAGAAAAAGAAGAAAAGGCCCTCGTCCCTGAGGTCGTATCCAATAAGCCGGCCCACGCTCAGAGCTTCAACGACGATTACACGAGCGACTCCATGTCCGATGAGTTCGACGCTGAATTCGATGCAGACGAAGAGGAAGAGGGAGAGAAAGCTCCTGCTGCAGCTACGGATGATGAAGACGAAGAAGGCGCCTACGGCTACGGCTGGGGCTACGAAGAAGGTCTTGATTCACCGGAAGATGTTGAAGATGAAGACGAACTCGACGAAGATCTCGAATATGTTAAAGGACCTGTTAAGAAACCAGCTCCTGAAGCAGAAGAAGACGAGGATGATCTCGAGGATGATGACCTAGAAGACGAAGAAGACGATTACTAAAAAGAAAATGGCCCCTCGGGGGCCATTTTTTATTTTGAGGTAGATATGAAAAAACTAGAATTCTATTATTTTCCCCAGTGCCCTTACTGTCAGATCGTTCTTGAGGCCCTCCGTGTGACGGGACTTGAAGAAGAAGTGACCTATTACGATATTCATGATGAGCCCCATAAAAAAGAAGAACTCGTGAAGATGACTGGTCGCTCGACGGTTCCTGTGCTCGTGATCGACGGCAAGCCTATGCACGAATCAAGAGATATCGCTAAGTGGCTCCATGAGTACGCTAAGGATATCCAGAAAGACGCCAATGAAAGAGCGAAGGGCTAAGAGTGGAGATCAGAGACCCGGTACATGGTTCGATCCCCATCGATGATGCAGAAAAAGAAATTCTTCATCATCCTTTCTTTCAACGGCTAAGGAACATTAAACAACTCGGCTTTTCGGAATACGTTTTTCCGGGGGCCACTCATACCCGCTATCTTCACTCTATCGGAGTGATGAACGTCTCATCCCTTGTCTTCAACTCTCTTTTTAAAGGGGTTGAAAACTCTGAGATGCAACGAATCCGGGAAACCCTTCGTCTCGGCTGCCTTCTTCACGACATTGGACACGCCCCACTCTCTCACTCGACTGAGTCGGTGATGCCGATGGTTTCTGCTTTGAAGCTTCCAAGCCGATTCGCTCCTAAGACAGACCGTCAGGCTTCCCATGAAGACTATACGATAAAATCCATCGTCGACTCTTCTTTCACTAACGCCTTTAAAGGCGTGCAAAAAGCCTATGGGATTGAACCCAATGCCGTGGCCGATCTTGTGATCGGAGAAACTCAGGACCCGGCCTACTTTACGGTGAAAGGGATTAACTATTTCCCTCTTCTCCATCAGCTCGTCTCCTCAGAGATGGATTGTGACCGAATGGACTACCTCTTAAGAGACAGTTATTTCTGTGGAGTCTCCTACGGTAAATTTGATCTGGACTGGATCATCGACAATCTAAAAGTCTGCCCGGAAGGTGGAAAGGCCTTCCTGGGAATCTCCGAGAGAGCAATTTCCACATTTGATGACTTCCTCCTCTCTCGCTTTCATATGTTCATGATGGTTTATTTCCATTACCGAGCCGTATGTCTTGAGCAGATGCTCCTGCGCTATTTTGAGAGTGAAAAAGACGAATACGCCATCCCGGCTGACATTGAAGCTTACCTCGAGCACGATGACCCATTCTTATATAAGGTTCTTCGTAAATCGAAAAATGTCTGGGCCCAGCGGGTCATCACCAATTCGATCCCTAAGAAGATCCTCGAAACCTTTGGCACTGTTCATCTTCCAGAGATGAAGCGCCTCGAAGACTTCCTGACTGGTGAAGGCATTGATTACATCAAGTGCTCTTCCACCGGACGCCTCTCCAAGTACTACTCAGAGAATTCTCCACAGCAGTCCTATCCCATGAAGGTCATGCGGGAGTCGAGTCTCTCCGAGAGTCACCGGACAGTGAAGAACATCCAGGAAGCGACGGATCTTTTCAGAAGTACTCAGAGAACCATGCCGTAAACCGGATCCATTGTGACTTTGAAGAACTTCCCGAGTCTCAGCAGAAAAAGATCATGGAGATCATCCAGGGATGATGTACAAGTTCTTCCTGTATTCGATTCTCATCATGCTCTACCTTGGTCTGGCCAAGGCGCTCTCGCCTACTGAGACGGGTATCCAGTATCTGCAGAATGAACGCGGCTTCTCCAAGATCGCCAAGGATAATCGCTCTACGCTGATCCTGATTGATACCCACGCTACGGGCTTTCTCATCAAGACCTATTATCAAAAGTACCGGCTCATCACCGGCTACGATCAGGTGGAAGAACTCATTGTCCGCACGAGTAAGGAATTTGCCCGTAAGAATCTTCCTCACATTGGCCTCTCCCTTTACCGCAAAAACGATGACCGGGAAGAATTTCTTCCACTCCCTCCCGGTAGCGCCTACATCGGCGATACGGAGTTTGGTCGCTGGAGAAAGACAAGAAAGGGTCAGGTCTGGAAGTTTCATAAGCCCTTCCGGAATTTCCCTAAGTATCTTGGCTGGGGGGAGTTTCAACCTGATGAAGAATTCTTTAAAGAGATGAAGACCCACGTGAGCCTCAACAAACCTTTCTTCGGAGTCCATTCCGAGTTCGGTCCCAATGGTGAGGTGACGATGACCAATTTCCCTCATTTTTTTAACAATGACCGGAAGAAAAAGGTCGATATGCAGTCTCTTCTGATAGAATATTTTAAAGAGAATTTTTAAGGACCCACATGGCCGAAATCTTCGATCGACTGATTATCCGCGTGCTCCTTGCCGCTTTCGTCTGCCTCATGATGTACGTCTACCGCTACGCTCATGTGATCTTCTATCCGAGTGTCAAACGCCAGGTCTTAAAAAAGATCAATCCTGCAGAAAACCCTGCTGACTCCCTTCACCTGTTTTCACGTCTCATCGGGATCGCACTCATCTTTTCATCCGTCAGTTTCAATGAGACCTCAGGCTTTTTCCTGTCGATCTTCCACTTCGCGGTCTGGGGAATGATCGCCATCATCCTCTATCTCCTCTCTCTCTATATCGTGGAAAGTATCGTTTTCTATAACTTCGACTACACCGACGAAATTTTAAAACGAAAGAACATGAGCTACGCTGTGATTAGCTTCTGCCATTCAGTGGTGATTGCTTTTCTCACTCGGACTGTGATGTCCGAAGCTGAAAACTCTCTTATCATTCTCCTGGTCCTCTGGCTCTACATGCTCGTGATCGTCGGGATCTCGGTA
Source organism: uncultured Bacteriovorax sp. (assembly GCA_964585845.1). Classification (GTDB taxonomy): domain Bacteria; phylum Bdellovibrionota; class Bacteriovoracia; order Bacteriovoracales; family Bacteriovoracaceae; genus Peredibacter. The sequence goes on along the minus strand of CAZPFM010000047.1, from coordinate 6,229 downwards.
AAGTACTACACCCTGATCTCCCGCCTGACGTTTAACCGCCTGCTTATCCAGAAGAATCTCTCCCTTTGTTTTTCCTATGGTGGATTTGCCCTCGGAGCGGGGATCATTATCGCAAGCTGCTTTGATCAGGAGCACTACGACATCACCATCTACTGCATCCAGGTTCTTTTAAAGACAATCCTCTCCCTCATCATCTTTCCTATCTTTAAGAAGGGTCTCTTTTACATCTTTCCCATTAAGCTCGGGGAAACCGGTGGGCATGAGGGACAGATCGAGAGTGATCGCCAGAGTTACGGCTACGGATTCTACGAAGGTGCTGTTTTCATTGCCGGGGCAATCCTGACTACAATGATCGTCAATCGCATCCAGTTCGGTACTATTTACCCATTTTTTTAGTCCCTGCCCTTTCTGGTAAAATCAAACCAAGAAGGGGTGAATCATGAAAAGACGGGCAAGCAGCATTTTTGGACAGTTTCAGATGTTCGAAGAAGAGATGCGAAGACTGGAAGATAAGATCCTCTCTCTCGAGCAGAAGCTTCAGGAAATGAATGCCATTCAGAGAAGTCACCTCATCCGAGTGAAAAATCAGGAAGAACTAGCTGACGACTTCATCCGTCTGGGAAAACCTTATCAGGATCTCTCCCCTGAGAAGGCCTGGGAGCTGTATCAGAATCCTGATTATAACTTTATCCTCATCGATGTGAGCGAATCAAGTTCCTCAATCCCTGAGGCTATTCACATGCCTTGGGAAAATTTCCATGAGGCTTCCCTCACTCTTCAGAGCTCAACCACACCTATCTTCGTCATCTCAGAAGACGGGACAAAGTCCATTCTCGCGTGTGAATTTCTGGTGAAGCGTGGATTCTACAATTGCAATAATATTTCTGGTGGGCATCTCTACTGGAAGGGCAGCAAGATTCATCGCTTTGATGAGTCGGCCTAGATCAGGCTTCCTTTCTTCTGACTCTCCAAAATTTCCCGGTAGAGCTTATCGAGCATCATCTCGGCCCGGTCGAGTTCGACCTCGCCGATACTTGAGGTGTACTGCTTTTCAAGATTGCTTGTGACCTGAAGAAGATTAAGCTTAAACTTCTCACCGTAGTCCGTGAGAAAAACGAGCTGCTCTCTTTTATCGAGTTCAGAATTCTCCCGTTTAATATAGCCGCGTTTTTCAAGTTCATTGAGGTGAGAGGTCATGGTCTGTTTCTTCAGACCACAGGCCTTGCCGATGAGCTTAATGGAAGGGCCTTCGGTTTCTGAGAGGTACATGAGAATCTCAAGGAAACTCGGCCGCAGATCATTAAAACCCCGGGACTGGAGTTCTTTAATGAGCTCGATGCTATACACCCGGTATATTTTCTTTAGGAGGCTTCCAATGTTGGCGATTCTCTTCATGAGTCCTCGATAGTCTGACAATCATACTATATTCGAGGAGCAATTTAAAGGGTTTATTCTTCCGTGAAGAGCTGGGCGAGGGGACGCTCGATTTCTTCGATCTCACGCTTCTGGAGGGTTTTGGATTCAGTCTGAGGACTCTTCACTGAGACTCCTTCGTACCACAGCTTCAGCCGGATCTGGTCCCGGGTAGGATTCTCATAAGCCAGGGCACTAGAGGAACGAAGAATGAAGGAGAAAAGAATTTTCATAGCATCCCTTTCGCAAATGATGGGCCAGAAGATCCGAATCATTTTCAGCTATTTAGTCCTTATGAAGCGTCTAAGATTCGGACACCTGTCAGTATTCTACTAGTTAAAGAAATTCCGGCTATTTGAAATCGAAGTCACTAGCCCCACTCCTACACCGAAAGTGATCATGCTCGATCCTCCGTAACTCATGAGAGGAAGCGGGATTCCTACGATGGGTAAGAGCCCCGAGACCATCGCCATGTTGATAAAGGAGTGCCAGAAGAAAATCGACATCACTCCCACCACCAGGATGGAGTCATAAAAGCGTTGAACCGAACTGGCCAAAGAAAGAAGCCGCATAAAGAGAATCAGATAGAGCGTGACAAGAATGACGGACCCGATGAGTCCGTGTTCTTCGTTAAAGATCGCGAAAACAAAGTCGGTGTGGTTCTCAGGAAGATAGTTCAGGGAAGCCTGAGAAGAATTCATAAAGCCTTTTCCCGCAAGGCGGCCTGAGCCGATAGCGATCTCAGACTGAATGGCATTATAACCGGATCCCTTGGCATCTTCGTAGGGATCGATGAAGGTGTGGATTCGTTTTCTTTGATACTCTTTAAGTCCGAAGTTATACATGACAACTCCGGAAACCATGGCCACAAGCCCGAGGGTCATGATGGTCTTCCAGCGCAGACGCTTATAGAAAATGATCGTAGAAAAGATAAAGAGGAGAAGCATACCTGTTCCGAGATCCGGCTGAACGATAACCATCACCGCCGGGATCATGGTGATGATTCCTGGAACAATAAGCTCCTTAAAGCCTAAAGGACGCTCCGGGTAGAACTTTGAAAAATAGCGGGCCATGGCGAAGACGAGTCCGAGCTTCATAAACTCAGAAGGCTGCATGCGGATTGGACCAATGATAAGCCAGCGCTGGGCCCCCATTCCGACTTTTCCCATAAGAAGAACAAGGAAAACAAGAAAAAGTGTTCCGAGGTATCCTACATAGGAAAAGCGCTCAAGGGTCTTAGGATTAATAAAGCTGATTCCAATCCCGATGACGACGGAAAGAAAAAACCACATCAGCTGGGATTTATAAAGGGTATCAAGTCCCTCAGAGGTCTGACCGTGGGTGGCCGAGTAGAGGTTTAAGATTCCGAGAAAAAAGATCGCGGCCATGTTTCCAAAGTAACTAAAATCATAGCGCTTAAGAAACTGCATGAGTGTCTGATTCACGTTTATCCTTCCTTATTCAGCGTCGTCTTCCCCGGTCGCCTGGGGCGCCGGAGCGGCAGCGGCTTCACTACGGATTGAACGGATCCATCCGTCCTTGATCTGCTTATCGACTTCGAGATTCTTCAGGTACATCTCAGGCTGATACTTTTTCATGTAGGTCGATACGACTTTCTCGGCCACAGGTGCTGCGGCACCGGAACCGGAACAACCGTGTTCAACGATCACAGCGGTGGCAATCTTTGGATTGTTAAAGGGAGCAAATCCTACGAAGAGACCGTGGTGACGGGACTCGTAATCCATGAGATCACACTTCTGATAAACCTTATCTGCTGAAGCACTCCGGACCTGGGCCGTTCCGGTTTTCCCGGCCATGAGAATCCCCTGCCCTCGCCGATAGAATGCCGTTCCCTTCGGATTGTTCATCACCTGATAGAGACCTTCGCGAATGAGCTTTAAGGTCTTGGGCTTTTTCATCTTCACTTCCGAGAGAAGCTCCGGAGCAAAGGTCTTCACGAGTTCACCCTGGTGATCGAAGATATCTTTTACGACATAGGGTCTGAAGATCTTTCCCCCATTGGCGATAGCAGCATAAGAAACGGCCAGCTGAATCGTGGATGAGAGGACATAGGACTGACCGATGGCGCAGGAGAGGGTTTCTCCTGCCTGCCACTCTTGTCCAAAACGCTTCTTCTTCCATTCCTTTGTCGGGATAAGACCAGAAACTTCCCGTGGTAAAGAGATTCCCGTTCGGGTCCCAAGGCCAAAGGCGAAGGCGTATTTTGAGATGGAGTCGATGTCCATGCGGTTAGCGGCTTTTTGAAAGTAGACGTTGCAGGATTCCCTCAGGGCCTTGATGAGATTCACGGAACCGTGACCCCCACGCTTCCAGCAGTGATAAACCCGGCGCCCGAGACGGAAGGATCCCCCACAGCTGATTTCAGTATTCTCATCAATCTCCCCTTCTTCATAGGCGGCAATTCCGGTGATGGGTTTAAATGTTGAGCCGGGTGAAAAGTGTTCCTGGATATTCCGGTCACGAAGCGGATGAAGCTTGTTCGTGACAAGGCTTCGCCAGTACTCAGGGGTAAGACCTCGGGAGAATTGAGAAGGATCAAAAGATGGTCTTGAAACCATGGCAAGGACCTGTCCGGATTCGATATCGATGGAAATAACTCCGCCGACCTTACCCTCGAGGGCTTCGTAAGCGGCTATCTGCATGTCTCGGTCAATGGTGAGCTTCACGTTCATCCCCGACAGAGGCTTCTCATCTTCAATACCCTTAAAGAGATTGTCCGTGTTGATGTAGCGCTTACGCCGACCCCGGGCATCCACTTCCACGAACTCGTGACCATTCTCTCCTCGCAGATACTTATCAAGCTGCTCTTCGATCCCGAACTGGCCGATAAAATCTCCTAAGCGGTAATCAACTTTATCCCGCTCACGAAGCTTATCGAGCTGGGTCTGGGAAATCTCAGAGATATAGCCCAGAAGATGCGCACCGATCTCCTTATCCCGGTACTCCCGGGAAATGAAGGTATCAACACTCACACCGGGGAGATCCGCGTTTAAGCTCTCAATCTGGGCGAGTTCTTCGAAGGAGATATTTTTCTTAATGATGATAGGACGATACTTTGCCTGATTGGAGTTCTTCTTCAGGATGCCCTGGATGCTTTCGATGTCCATGGAGAGGATCTTCGCTAACTCCGCGATGGTTTCTTCTTTCTCAAGGAGAAACTGCGGTGTGAGAATGGCATCAAAGCGCGGGATATTATCGACGATGAGCTGATCATCCCGGGAAAAGATAAGTCCCCGTGGGGCCCAGACGACTTCCTTTCGGAGACGGTTCTGGATGGAATAATTGTGGAGCGTCTCGCCTTTATAAACCTGAAGATACCATAGGCGCGAGAGGACCAGACCAAAGGCGGCAGCGATGATGTAAGAGAGAAGGATCGCTCTCTCTTTGTGAATCTTGACTAGTTCTTCTTCGCCGAACATTTAGAGATCAACTCCTGCCGGACCGCCGTGGCTCGGAACTCTCCAGATCTGAGTGAGAAGAAGAAAGATCAGCGGAGAAATGATGGATAGAAAGATACTTCCCGGGATAAAGCTCCAGAGAATCATGGTGAACTTCCCAAAGTCGCTGATCTTCAGGCAGATGATAAGAGTCACCGTGAAAAACCAGATGATCTGGAAAAGTTGCACAGTGATCATCGTCATGAAGGCCGTGGATAGCTGGAGAACTTCTTTTAAGTAATTGGCCGAAACCATGACCACAAGCCCTGCCAGAGTTCCCAGGGCCCACCCCTCGATGGAGAAAACCGAGTGAAGGATCTGCAGACCCAGGATCATCCAGGGAACTGCCGGTGAATCCATGCGGATGGCAAGAAAGAGAATCACAAGAACGTTAAAGGTAAGTCGGTACTCATGCCAGCCAAGGGCCGGAAGAAGAGTTGCTGTCAGGATCTCAAGCCCCACCAGAAGCAGGAGTGTGAGTGCGAAGGAAATCAGCATCTGTGATAGGCGCATTCTCATTTGATTGTCTCCTGGGGCTTCACCACCGCGGTCTTAGAATCCTCTACAGGAAGAAGAACGAGGACTTCTTCGAGCTTATCAAAGTCCACACTTGGGACGACTTCGATAGCGAGGGTCATGCCGAAATTTTCCCGGGAGATGTCGGTGATGAGTCCGACCTTAATTCCTTTAGGATAAATTCCGCCGACACCTGCAGTGATCAAGCGATCGCCCACTTCGACGGTTTCATTTCTCATGATGTATTTGAGGGCACATTTAAAATTAAAAACACCCTCGACGATTCCGTGAGTCCGGGTTCTTTCCACAAGAACATCCACCCGGTTGTTCTGATCGAGGATAGTAAGAACGTCCGCGTAGTTCGGGCTAACCCGATAGATGTAGCCTACAAGACCTTGATCCGTGATCACGGGTGCCATGACCTTGAGCCCGTCATTGGACCCCTTATTGATGCGAATGACCTTAAACTCATTGGCCGAATCCCATCCCACCACCTGGGCCAGAACGCGCTCAGGAGAGACGCCTTCGGAGTAATTCAGAAGCTGCTTTAAACGGAAGTTTTCCCGGCGAACCTCATCCATCCCCGTGAGATCACTTTCGAGACGGGAGATTTGTTTCTTGAGAGCGGAGTTCTCCTTACTCGTATTAACGATGAAGAGATAGTTTTCAATCAGAGAAGAGAGTGACTGCTTGGAACTTGAGAGCCCTTCCTGCATAGGAGAGACGATCTCAGTGACAACTTGATGAAAAAGCGAAGCCTCGCCCAGAACGAAACTTTTTTGCGAAATGCCATAGATCGCAAGAAGACCCACGAGGAGATTATTGACGATTTTAGTCTTCGA